>JACUUM010000038.1 GCA_014859305.1 Coriobacteriia bacterium | reverse complement strand
TCGGTAGCGATGGCCGTCGCTTTCGCGCTGATGACCCCGGCGACCGCTCTCGCCGCGCCCGTACGTCTGATGGTGGACCCGGGCCATGGCGGGAAGGACCCCGGTGCAGTAGCCGGCGGCCTCGCAGAGAAGGACAGCAACCTGCGGATCGGCAAGATGGTCGCCGAGTCGGCCCGTCGTCAGGGCTGGGACGTCGAGTCCACCCGCGACGACGACAGGTTCATCGCGCTGACCGAGCGTCCGCGGAAGGCCAAGGCGTGGAAGGCCGACGCGATGGTGTCCATCCATTCGAACAGCGCCGGCAGCAAGCCGACCGGCCACATGACGATCCACCGCTCCGCGAGCGGCAAGCGGCTGGGCAACAACATCATGAGCGAGCTCGGTCCGCTGACCGACTACGAGGACATCGGCAACCGTTCGGATAGCCGGGGTCTCGCGGTGCTGCGCCAGGCCAAGGTGCCGACCGTCATCGTCGAGCTCCTGTCGGTGTCTTCGCCCGAGGAGAGGAAGGTGCTGAAGGACCCCGCCGCCCAGCGGGAGATGGCGGAAGCCATCGTGCGCGGCGTGGCCAAGCACCACAACGCGGAGTACGTGCCGCCCGCGGAGCCGAAGGCCGAGCCCGAGGCCGAGCCCGAGGCTGAGCCCAAGGCTGAGCCCAAGGCGGAGCCCGGTGCCGAGAAGGACCCCGGTGCGAAGCCGGATGCCGAGCCGGCCCCCGAGGCGGAGCCGAAGGACGAGCCCAAGGCCGAGCCGAAGGACGAGCCGGCTGACGGCGCCGAGCCCGATGCCGCTAACGCATGGGGGCTGGGCAACCTCTGGCGCCTGTTGTTCGGGTAGCCGGCCGGAGCCCGCAAGGGGAATATCGCAGCGAACGAGGGCGTCCCGCCGGGGCGCCCTCGCCTCATTCACGCGGATCGCGCGAAGCCTGCTTCGGCGGCCCGGCCCTCCGCAGCTCCCGTAACGTGCCGCGCTTGGACGGGCAGTGGAGCCGGTACACACACACCGGCGTCGTCGGCCTCCCAGGAAGGGAAACCCGAGGCGACGCTCCACAAGCAGCCGCTTGACACGCGGGCGGCGGCGTTACAGAGCCCGCACGCCGCCCCTGACTACCTCTGCATCCATCGGGCGGCGTCCTTGGCGTGGTATGTGAGGATGAGGTCGGCCCCGGCGCGCTTGAAGCCCGTCAGCGTCTCCAGCACGACGCGGTCCTCGTCGATCCAGCCGTTCCGCGCGGCGGCCTTCACGAGCGCGTACTCGCCGGAGACGTTGTAGGCGGCTGTGGGATGGCCGAACTCGTCCTTCACCCGGCGGATGACGTCCATGTAGGCCAGCGCCGGCTTGACCATCACGATGTCGGCGCCCTCGGCGATGTCCAGCGCGACCTCGCGAAGCGCCTCCTCGGCGTTCGCCGGGTCCATCTGGTAGGCGCGGCGGTCGCCGAACGCGGGCGTGGAGTCGGCCGCGTCGCGGAACGGCCCGTAGTACGCCGAGGCGTACTTGGCCGCGTAGCTCATGATCGGGACCTCGGCGTGCCCCTCGGCGTCCAGCGCGCCGCGGATCGCCTGCACGCGGCCGTCCATCATGTCGGACGGCCCGACCATGTCGGCGCCGGCCTCGGCATGCGTAACCGCCGTCTGGGCGAGCAGCTCGAGAGTCACGTCGTTGACGACACAACCGCGGTCGTCGAGGATGCCGCAGTGCCCGTGGCTCGTGTACTCGCACATGCATACGTCGGTGACCACGTAGTAGTCGCTGTCGTGCTCCTTGATCGCGCGGATCGCGCGCTGCACGATGCCGTCCTCGGCGTACGCGCCGGTCCCGGCCTCGTCCTTGGTCTCCGGCAGGCCGAAGAGGATCACGGCAGGCACCCCGAGGCTCTTGAGCCCGTCGACCTCACCGGCGAGCCGGTCGATCGTGATCTGGAAGACGCCCGGCATCGAGGGCACCTCGTCGCGCAGACCCTTGCCCGGCTTCACGAACAGCGGGTAGATGAGGTCGTCAGGCGACAGAACGGTCTCGCGCACCATCTTCCGGACGGTCTCGTTCGCGCGCAGGCGCCGCGGCCTGTAGACGGGGAACTCCATGTCAGCCTCCAGGTGGATCGGGGGGCGGAGGGCGGGCGCTTCCCGAAGTCTACTCGACGAACTCCTCGACGCGCACGCCCCCCTTGGAGCCGCCGGGCGCGGCGCCGGTGACGAACGAGACGTAGCGAGCGAACGACCGGGCGGCCCACACCGCCGCGAACGCAACGAACAGCCATGCGGCGAAGTACCCCATCTGCAGGAACGTGCCTGCGTATTGGATGAAGGTGTCCAACGGGCTCGCTGCTGCTCCGAACATGCGGCCTCCTCGTCTCGGCGGCCGGCTCCCGGCCGCGCTACCGTCCTATGCGGTCGGGGCGCTCCGCGAAGTGCGAAGCGCCCCGACAGGCATCCGTGTTGGTGGAGATGATCGGACTCGAACCGACGACCTCTGCGTTGCGAACGCAGCGCTCTCCCAGCTGAGCTACATCCCCACATCCCGCGCCGGGAGGGCGCGGAGCAAGCCTATACATTGCCCGGGGCATCATCGTTTGTCAACGCCGCTAGCGCCACGCGGGACGCGTTGCGGCGGCAGGCCCGGAGTATGCCCGCGAGGGGCGCCCCGCCGCGGCGGTGTGTCGCCGCCCGTGCGACCGGACTACCCCGCCGCCATCTCTCCGCCCGCGACATCCGCCGGCTCCACGCCCCCGTTCAGCCCGATCTCCTCGTCGGTCAGGTAGCACGCGGGGTCCGGCTCCCACAGGTCGCCGGTCGCGGCCTCCGCCCGCACACGGAAGTTGCCCGCGCAGATCGCGAGCCACCTGCATTCGGCGCAGCGGCCCTTCACGTGCGGGCGCTTGTCCTTGAGCTTCGCCATCAGCTCGGACTGCTCGGAGTCGCCCGAGACGTCCGTCCAGATCTCGGAGAACGGGCGCTGCCGGACGTTGCCGAAGGAGAAGTGCCGCCAGAACTGGTCGGCGTAGACCTCGCCGTTCCAGCTCACGCACGCGATGCCGTTGCCCGACGAGTTGCCCTGGTTCCACCGGAGCAGCTGCAGGACCTCCTCGGCGCGTTTCGGGTCCTCCTTCAGCAGCTCCATGTACACGAACGGCCCGTCGGCGTGGTTGTCCACCGTGAGGATCTCCGGGGACAGGCCCGCCTCGAACATGGCCCTGGTGCGGTCCATGATCAGGCGCACGGCGGCGCGCGTCTCGTCGTGGTCGAGGTCCTCGGCCATCAGCTCGCTTCCGCGGCCCGTGTACACGAGGTGGTAGAAGCAGGCGCGGGGGATGTCCTCGGCCTCCATGATGTCGAACAGCTCGCCGATGTCGCGCCAGTTGCGCTTGTTGATCGTCATGCGCAGGCCGACCTTGATGCCGGCGGCCTTGGAGTTGCGTATGCCGGCGATGGCCTTGTCGAAGCTGCCCGGGATGCCACGGAAGCGGTCATGGGTCTCGCGGCCCCCGTCCAGGGAGACCCCGACGTAGGACAGCCCCACCTCGGCGTAGGCCTCGGCCCTCTCCGGGGTGATGAGCGTACCGTTGGTGGAGATGACCACGCGCATGCCCTTGGACCTGGCGTGGTTCATCAGCTCGACCAGGTCCTTGCGGATCGTCGGCTCGCCGCCGGAGAAGAGCAGCACCGGCGCGCCGAAGGCCGCGAGGTCGTCGACCATGACCTTGGCTTCCCCGGTCGACATCTCGCCGGAGTACTCGCGGTCCTCCGAGGCCGCGTAGCAGTGCACGCACTTGAGGTTGCAGCGCTGCGTGCAGTTCCACACCACGATGGGCTTCTTGTCGCGGGAGAACTGGAGCAGCTCGCTGGGGAGCTTGGAGCTGTCCCGGTCGTAGCGCAGCACGTCGCCCGGTTCCACCGCGCCGCAGTAGAGCTTCGATATCCCGATCATCGCTCAGGGGTCCTTTCGCGTCTTCGCCGCCGGCACGGCGCCTACTCCTCTTCCAGCGGGCCGCCGGGACCGGCGGCCTCCGCGTCACACGCCACGCCTTCCGCGGCGCAGAAGCGCTCCGTGAGGGCCTGCACGAGGCCCGGGATCGTGTACTCCGCCGCTTCCACGTCCACCTGCAAGCCGAGGTCGCGCGCGGTCTGCGAGGTGATCGGGCCGATGGAGGCGACCAGCACGCCGCTCATCGCGTCAGCAACGGACGTGCCCTCGCCCTCTTCGCGCGCGCGGAGCCCCTCCTCGGCGAGCCGCACGAAGTTCTTGACGGTGGAGGACGAGGTGAACGTCACCACGTCCACGGTGCCCTCGGCGAGCCGCTCCACCACGCTGCTCTCTCCTCGGCCCGGCACCGTGCGGTACACCGGCACCACATCCACGTTCGCGCCGGCCGCGCGCAGCGTGTCGGGGAGCACCTCGCGAGCCTCGGCGGCCCGGGCGATGAGCACGTTGGTTCCCTCGCCCACGCCCCGCTCGCAGAACCCCTCGACGAGTCCTTCCGCGCGGTACTCCGAGGGCACGTAGTCGGGGCGGATTCCTCGGGAGACGCAGCGCGCCTCCGTAGCGGGGCCGATGGCCGCCACCCGCGCGCCGGCGAACTGGCGTCCGTCCGCGTCGTGCATCTCCATGCGGTCGAAGAACGCCTCGACCCCGTTCACCGAGGTGAACACGACCCAGCCGTACTTCTGCAGGTTGCGGATCGCCTGGTCCGCGGCACCCCAGTCCTCGGGCTCGACCGTCTCGATCGTGGGGAACTCCAGAACCTCGGCGCCGAGCCCCTCGAGCGCGTCGGTGAGCGCCGAGGCCTGCGCGCGCGAACGCGTGACCACGACCGTCTTGCCGAAGAGCGGCTTGTCCTCGAACCAGCGCAGCTTCTCGCGCAGGCGGACCACCTCGCCGACGACCGTGATCGCCGGCGCCTTGAAGCCCGCCTCGGCCGACTTGGCCGCGATGTCGGCGAGCGTCCCGGTCAGCACCTCCTGCCGGGGGGTCGTCCCCCAGCGCACGAGCGCGACCGGCGTGTCCGCCGGGCGGCCGTGCTCGATCAGCCGCGAGCTGATCTCGGGGAGGTTCTTGATGCCCATGAAGAAGCACAGCGTGCCCACGGCCGTGGCGAGCTTCTCCCAGTTGACGTCGGACATCTCCTTGGTGGGGTCCTCGTGACCGGTCACGAACGCCATGTCGGCGGTGACCCCTCTGTGCGTGACCGGGATGCCGGCGTAGGCGGGCGCGGCCGATCCCGAGGTGACCCCCGGCACGACCTCGAACGGGATCCCCGCCTCGGCCAGCCGCAGCGCCTCCTCGCCGCCGCGCCCGAAGACGAACGGGTCTCCGCCCTTCAGGCGCGCCACCACCTTGCCGCCGCCCTCCGAGGCCTTGGCGACCAGCAACTCGTTGATCTCGGGCTGCGTCATGTGCGCCGACCAGCCCTTCTTTCCGACGTAGATGAGCTCGGCGTCGGGGCGGGCGGCGGCGAGGAACTTGGGGTTGGCCAGGTAGTCGTAGACGACCACATCGGCCTTGCCCAGGCACTGCATGCCCTTGAGCGTCATCAGCCCGGGGTCGCCCGGCCCGGCGCCGATGAGGTAGACGATGGGTGCTCCCACCCGCCCTCCTTATGCCGTCGGTGGATACCGCGCCCGCCCCGGTGCCGGCGGCGGCGGGCTTCGACGCCCCTTCCCCCGGACCTAGGTCCGGAGCGGGTCGTCCACCTCACCCCCGACGTCGTCGGTCCCCCGTATGGCGTCCAGGATGGCCTGGGCGCCCATGTCCAGCAGCCGGTCGACCATCGCCGCTCCGAGCATCTCGGGCTCTCCGGGATCGCCGGAGACGCCATGTCGCAAGACGGTGCTGCCGTCCAGGTCGGCCACCACCCCGTCCATGACGAGCGTCTCGCCCTCCAGGCGCGCGTAGGCCCCGATGGGCACCTGGCACCCGCCCTCGAGCGAGCGCATGACGACCCGCTCGGCGGTCACGCACGTCATCGTGTCGGCGTCGTTGAGCGCCTCGCACACGCCGCGCATGTACCCGTCGTCCTCACGGATCTCCACGCCGATCGCTCCCTGTCCGACGGCGGATACCATCTGGCCGGGGTCGATGTGGTGCGTGATGCGGTCGGCCCAGCCCATGCGGGTGATACCCGCCGCCGCGAGGATGACCGCGTCGAGCTCTCCGGTCTCGGCCTTGCGCATGCGCGTGTCCAGGTTGCCGCGCAGGTCCACGACGTCCAGGTCGGGTCTGATCGCGAGCACCTGCGCGCGGCGCCGCAGCGAGCTGGTGCCCAGCGTCGCTCCCTGCGGCAGCGTGGAGAGGTCGTAGCCCTTGCCGGACACGATGGCGTCCCGCGGGTCGACCCTCCGCGGGGTCGCGCATACGGCGCACCCCTCGGGCAGCTCGGTGGGCACGTCCTTCATCGAGTGGACGGCCAGGTCCACGTTTCCCGCGAGCAGCTCGACCTCGATCTCCTTGGTGAACAGCCCCTTGCCCCCGATCTTGGCGAGCGGGGCGTCGAGGATCCTGTCACCGGTGGTCTTGATCACCCTCAGCTCCACGGGCAACCCCGTGATCTCCTCGAGACGGCTCTTGATGTGGTTGCTCTGCCAGAGCGCCAGCTTGCTCCCGCGCGTGCCGATGACGAGTCTCTCCCGGTCAGCGGGCAAGGGTGTCTCCCATCTCGTTGTTCGGGTGGTGCGCGCGGCCGGTCTTCTCTCCCCGGCCCAGCAGCGATCGGATCAGCCCGTGAGGCTTGCCCTCGGGATTGGTGTCCAGACCGTACAGGAAGCGGGCCGCCTCCACGCAGCCCATGCCGTCCTTCTCGCCGGAGACCGCCTTCAGACGTGCGGTAGGCCCGTGCAGCACCTTGTTCACGATGGCGCTCGTGAGGGCCTCGACGGTGGCCAGCTCCTTCTCGGACAGCCCGCCGAGGCGCTTCAGCGCCTTCTCGAGCTCGGCCTGGCGCACCGTCTCCGCCTTGGCGCGGATGGCCGCGATCGTGGGCACGACCTCCATGGATTCCAGCCAGCGCTCGAACTCGCCCATCTCCTCGTCGATGACGGCCTCGGCCCGGCGGGCCTCGCGCATGCGCTCCTCGAGGTTGGCCTCGACCACGCCGCTGAGGTCGTCGATGTCGTAGCGGAAGACGTCGGCCAGACCGTCGACGGCGGGATCGATATCGCGCGGGACGGCTATGTCGATGAGGAAGAGCGGCCTGCCGCGCCGGCCACGCATCGCCTCGGCGACGTCCTCCTTGCCCATGACGTAGTGGCTCGCGGCGGTCGACGAGATCACGATGTCGGCCTCGCGAATGCGCGAGAACAGGTCGTCGTAGCGGATCGCCTCCCCGGAGAACCTCTCGGCGAGCTCGCAGGCACGCTCGTAGGTCCGGTTGGCGACGAGCACGCTGCGAACGCCGTTGGCCACCAAGTGCTTGGCGGTGAGCTCGCTCATCTTGCCCGCGCCCAGCACGAGGATCGTGCGGCCCTCCAGCCTGTCGAAGACCTTCTTGGCCAGCTCGACCGCGGCGTAGCTGATCGACACCGCGCTCTCGCCGATGCCCGTCTCGGTGCGCACCCGCTTGCCCACCTCGAAGCTCTGCCGGAAGAGCTTGTTGAACACCCGCGAGCACGCGCCGGCCTCGAAGGCGTGCTCGTACGCCTCCTTGACCTGCCCGAGGATCTGGGCCTCGCCGACGACCATGGAGTCCAGCGAGGCGATCACGCGGAACAGGTGGCGCACGACGGCCTCTCCCTCTTGCATGTACAGGTAGGGCACCAGGTCGTGCCGGTCGAGGT
The DNA here is from genome assembly GCA_014859305.1 of Coriobacteriia bacterium. Taxonomy (NCBI): domain Bacteria; kingdom Bacillati; phylum Actinomycetota; class Coriobacteriia; species Coriobacteriia bacterium. The sequence continues at coordinate 18,647 of JACUUM010000038.1, read as the reverse complement.
CGTGGTAGTCCACGAGGAAGTCAATGACCGCGTCGCTGCCGCCCTCCTCGCCGAGCGTGACCGTGTAGATCTCGGTCCGGTTGCACGTGGAGAGCAGGACCGCCTCGGCGACGTCGGGACGGCCGAGGAGCAGCGCCAGCGCCTCTTCCTGGCGGTGTGCCGGGAAGGTCAGCTTCTCGCGGATCTCGATGGGGGCGGTCTTGTGTGACAGACCGACAAGGGTCAAGTGCACTTCAGCCACGCCTCACGAACTTCTCGCTTATCGAAACCACAGGTCCTTCGCCACCTGCGGCCGGCTGGAGAAGGTGCGCCCTCGCCGGAGCGGTGCGTTGTTGTTCAGGCAAGCAGGGCCCGGCGAGGGCGATGTCCGTGCTCATCTTCGGTTTTGACGCACCTTCCCGCATGCCGCCTGAACCCGCTCATCCTACCACCGGCCACGGCACACCAGCAACGAGCGAGCCGCTTCTCGTGAACGCCGTCCCATGCGCCGCCCGGGACCGGGGACCGGCGGCGTCTCCCTCACCCGCCCCGTTCCTCGGCCCTGCGCGCTTTGGCGACCTGCGAGTCGAACACCGCGAAGAACAGGCCGGGCCACAGGCCCTTGAGCTTGTGGTACGCGCGGCTCTCGAGACCCGGGATCACCAGGTACGTCCCCCGCTCCACCGCGCGGACGACGGCCTTCGCGACGGCCGCCGGCGGGATCGCCTTGACGTTGCCGGCGATGACGTCGGTCTCGGGCGGGCGCAGCGTCTTCTCGTAGGCGAGCCCGGGCGTGTCGGTGTCCGGCGGGCAGACGACCGAGACGCGGACGCCTCGCGGCTTCATCTCGCAGCGCAGCGCCTCGGAGAAGCCCATCACGGCGTACTTGGCGGCACTGTAGCCGGTGTAGCCGTACACGCCGATGAACCCGGCCACCGAGGAGACGTTGACCACGTGACCCGCTCCGCGCGCGATCATGTACGGCACCGCCGCGCGGGTGGGGTAGACGACGCTGTAGTAGCCGCAGTCCATGTTGCGGGTGAAGAAGTCGAGGGGCATCTCCTCGAATCGCCCGGGCAGGATCACGCCCGCGCTGTTGACCAGGACGTCGGGCTCCAGACCGCGACGGGCGAGCTCGTCGATCGCGTGACGCGCCTGCTCCGTCTGCGACAGGTCCGCCGACACGGCCTCGATGCGAGCGCCCTCGGCCGCCGCGGCCGCCACGGCCTCCCGCGCAGCCTCCAGCCTGCCCGGGTCGCGCGCCACGAGTCCCACGTGCGCTCCGCGGCGCGCGAAGAGCTCCGCCGTGGCCAGCCCGATCCCGCTCGAGCCTCCCGTGACGACCACCCGCGCCCCCTCGAACACCGCTCCTCCTTCACGCGCGGTCCGGGCCCCCGCCACGGGCCTCGGCTCCTCGCTCTCTCGCGACTCCGCTGCTAGGGCTCCTCGGCGAGCGTGCGGGAGACCTCGTCGAACAGCTCCTCGGCGTCCGGGGCCTCGCCCTCGCGGACCCGCTCGAGCAGGTCGGAGTCGGCCGCCGCCTCGAAGAGCCGCTTGCGCTGCGCCTCCTCCGGCAGCCGCCGCATCGCCACCCCGCGCAGGTCGCCGAGGAGCGCCACGTACTCCGCCCACTCCTCGCCGAACTCCTCCTGGAGCCGCTTGCGCAGCCGCTTCGCCACGGCGGGCGCGGCGCCGGCGGTCGAGATCGCGATCTGCAGGTCTCCGCGGCGCATGACCGACGGGACGATGAAGTTGCACAGCTCCGGCACGTCCACGACGTTGACGAGCTGATTGCGCGACTCCGCCTCGGCGTGCACGGCGCGGTTGGTCTCCTCGGAGTCGGTCGCGCATACGACCAGGAAGGCCCCCTCGAGGTCGCCGCCGACGTAGTCGCGGCCCACGAAGTTGATCAGCTCGTCGGCCACGAACCGCTCGATCTCCTCGGTGATCGACGGCGCGATGAGAGTCACCTCGGCGCCGTGTGCGATGAGCGCGCGGGCCTTGCGCTGCGCGACCCTCCCCCCGCCGACGACGACGACGTGCCGGCCCTCCAGGTTCACGAAGAGAGGGTAGTAGCGGGGGCGGGACGCCGGCTCCATGCCGCCCCTAGAGCCCGAAGACGTGGAAGCCGGTGGGCAGGGTGCGCGCGAGCACGGCGAGCACCACCACGCAGGCCAGGCCGAGGACCGCCAGCAGCGACGCCGTGCGGCCCGAGACCTCGTGCCGGTAGAGCAGCAGCAGGTACAGGCCGAAGACCAGCCACACGACGCCGGACATCATCACTCGGGGGTCGGCCCACCAGCCCTGGACATCGGTCTCGACGGCGCGGATGGTGCCAAGCAGGATGCCGGCGGTGTAGGCGGGGAACGCCAGCGTGATCGCGCGGCGCGCGAGCGTCTGCGTCTGGGCGAGCGAGGGCAGGCGGCGCAGCAGGGCGCTGGCCTTGTGGCGCTTGAGCTGCACGTCCAGAGCCAGGTACAGCGCGGAGGCCGCGCCGCCGATGAAGAAGCCCGCGTTGGCGAAGACGATGAGCCCCACGTGTATCCCTATGCGCCAGTCGTCGAGCTGCTCGAGGGCCGCCGGCGAGAGCCCGCGCGGCTCGGCGCCGGCGAGGAACTGGGCGACGACCATCAGCACCAGCGAGACGGGCACGAGGAACGTGCCGTAGACCTTGACCTTGACCAGGTGCTCCACCACGAAGTAGACCAGCAGCAGCGCCCAGGCCAGCAGCACGAGCTGGTTGTGCCCGCTGAGCTCGGTGCCCCCGGTGGCCCTGGACTGCAGGCCGATCGAAGCGGTCAGCGTCACGAACGCCGCGCCCGTGGCGAAGCGCGCCCACCAGGCCATGAGCTCGCGCTTCATGAGGAACTGGTACGCGTACAGCACTGTGGCGCCGGTGAGCAGCGCCATGGCGAACCACCGCGTCACGACCGCAGCCTGCTGGACCACGCGTACCTCCTCTCGAGAGTGCCCGAGGACCGGCGCCCCCCGGCGGCCGGTACCCCATCTTATACGAACCCCGCCCGGCGACGGCGCCGCCGGCGGGAGCGTCTAGGCGCTCCTGCGCGTGCAGGCTTCCTCGAGCACGCGCATCTCGCGCTCGAGGCGCCCGAGTCTGCGGAACACCATGCCGATGTAGACGACCAGCGCCACCCAAAGGATCGCGTACGCGCCGGCCACGTACGGCCACTGCTGGAGCACCAGGTCGTAGACCTCGCGGATAGTCGGATCCATCTCGATCACCCTTCCAACGCGAGCTTGAGCTGCTCGAGGTCGTCGTTGACTTGCTCCTCACGCATGCGGAGCCGGTAGACGGCGTAGCCGATCATCAGCATGCCGATCTGAGCCAGGATGAACGCCACCAGCATCGGCGGCTGCAGCCCTCCCCGCTCGATGACCGGGTGCGTGGATGGCAGCAGCCGCGTGACGAAGAACGAGATCGGCGCGTTGATGAACGCCAGGATGCCGAAGGCGGCCGCGTAGGTGGCCCGGCGCTCCTCGTCCTCGATCGAGTTGCGCAGCACGAAGTAGCCGATGACCATCAGCGTGAGGATGAAGTACGTGGTCAGCCTCGGCTCCCACTCCCACCACACGCCCCACGCCGCCCGCGTCCACAACACGCCGGTGATCATGGTGAGCGTGACGAAGAGCAGCGTCACCTCGGTGGCGATGCGGGCACGCACGTCGAACCCGCGGCGCTTGGTCATCAGGAACCTGACGCCGTAGAAGGCGGTGAAGAACAGCACGAGGAAGCTCGCCTCGGCCACCGGCACGTGGAAGTAGAAGATCTTCTGGCCCCAGTCGGGCCGCCCGTAGACGTAGCCGTCCTCGGTGACCTCCTTGAGCTCCCGCACCGTGTCCGCCTCCTGCGCGACCGTCACGGTGCCGAAGTCCGGCACGGCCGCCACGGTGAACGCCATGACGAACGCCGCCGTGGTGAGCACCCCGCCGACGACGAGCAGCGCGAGCGTTATTCGCATCCGGTCCATCCCTTGCCTCCCATCCAGGATCAGGCGCCGATTATGAACTCGTAGAGCGCGAACGCGGCGAGAAGCATTATCGCATCGTACGCGCCGACGATCGCCATCGCCTGCCAGAACTCCGCGGCCGCGGCCGTCCCGCCGAGGATCGCAGCGTTCGTGCCGGACACGGCGGCGAGCAGCAGCGGGTACATCAGCGGGATGAACAGCACGGCGAGGATGAAGTCCTTGCCTGTCGTGTTCACCGACATCGTAGCGAGGAGCGTACCGACGCCCGCGATCCCGACGGAGGCGGCGGCCAGGATCAGGGCTATCATCCACAGCTCCCCGCCCAGACCGCGCCCCTGCAGGAACAGGAAGGCGAACACCGGGATCGTGAGCACCTCCACGACCAGCAGGAACAGCAGGTTGCCCACGACCTTCGCGAAGAAGATGACCGGCCGGTCCACAGGTGAGAGCAGCAGCGCCTCGATGCAGCCCTGGTCCTTCTCGTGCACGAGCGAGCGGTTGAGCCCCAGCATCGAGGTGAACACGAACGCCAGCCACAGCAGGCCGGCCGCGATGAGCCGCGGGTCGAAGGCGGTGCCGGCCTGGGAGAGCGCGACCTGGTAGATGACCATCGTCAGCAGGGCGTACAGCCCCATGGACGTGACCATCTCCTTGGTGCGCAGCTCCATGACGACGTCCTTGCGCAGGATCGCCTTGAACTGCCTCCAGGACAGACCGGCGGAAGCGGACGCGCCGCGCTCGGCGACGGGCTCGCGCCGCAGCACCTCGGCGCCGCGGTCGGCCACCTCAGGCCACCCCCATCCCCACCGTGGAGCGGTACGTCGCGGCGAACGCCTCGGCGTCGATCTCCTCGATCGGCGCGAACATGACGACCCTGCCGCGCGCGAGGATGAGCGCGTGCGTGCACAGCTCGAGCCCCTTGGCCAGGTCGTGGCTGACCATCACGAAGGTGTGGTCGGCGCGTATCTGCGCGATCAGCGAGTCCAGGATGTCCCTCGCGTGCGGGTCGAGGCCCGAGTAGGGCTCGTCGAGGAAGAGCACGTCGGGGCGGTGCAGCAGCGCCCGTGCGATCGAGAGACGCTGCAGCATGCCGCGCGAGAACGTGCGCACCAGGTCGAGCCGGCGGTGGTCGAGCTCCACGCTCACGAGCAGCTCGCGGATCCGCTCCTCGGGGCGGGACACGCCGTACATGTCGGCGAAGAAGGCGAGGTTCTCCTCGGCGGAGAGGTCGGGGTAGAGCAGCGGCTCGTGGCTGATGATGCCGATGCGGTGCCGCAGCTCGACGGCATCCGCGGCCACGTGCAGTCCCTGGACGCGGGCTTCGCCGGAGGTCGGCGGCGTGAGCGTCGTGAGCACGCGCAGCAGCGTGGTCTTGCCGGCGCCGTTGGGCCCGAAGATCGACAGGAACGCTCCCGCAGGCAGCTCGAGCGAGACGCCGTCGAGCGCCTTACGCGCGCCGAAGGCCCGGGAGAGATCCCGGACCTCCAGAGCCTTGGTCGGATCGCCGTGATGGGAAGCGGCGCGCGTCACGGGCTCGGCCTCATGCCGCAGCCCCGGATCTCGCCCTGGAGCCCGAGGCGGCCGCCGACGCGGTGCGCTTGGGCCACACCGCCAGGACCGTGCCGACGCACAGGAGCAGGAAGCCGACCCATGCGTAGCTGATGAGCGGGTTGATCTTGACGTTCATGGCGAACTCTTCGCCCTCGGCTCCCTCGAAGACCACGAACACGTCGCGCAGCGGCTGGACGAGCACGTCCACGTTGAGCCTCGTCTGGTTCTGCACGGCGAACTGGCGCTGCCCCGGCGACACGACCCCGACCTTGCGGCCGTCCTTGACGACGTCGAAGAAGACCTCGGAGACCATGTCGCCGTTGGCGAGCTGGTTCTGGTCGAAGCCGGTGTAGGTGAAGGTGTAGCCGCCGGCGTCGAAGCTGGAGCCCACGGTCTGCGGCACCCTCGCGGTCACGTCGTCCACGAACATCGACGAGCCGATCAGCCCGACGAGGATGATGCCGATGCCGAGGTGGCTGATGTAGCCGCCCGACTGCGTCCGGGCCTTCGTGATGATGTTCAGCAGGGCCGTGCCGAAGCCTTCCCCCTTGGCCGAGGACCGCTTGCGCGCACCCTCGACGAACAGGTAGACCGGCACGGAGATGGCCAGCGCCGCCACGAACAGCCCGATGAGCGCGAGCCAGCCGTGGATCGGGGTGGCGAGCGGGTCGGCGCCGGGATGGGTCTTGAGGTAGTTCGGCCACAGGTTGATCCACCAGTCCGCTGCCAGCAGCGCGCCGAGACCGGCGGTGCCGACAAGCGGCCACTTCACGCGGGACCAGAACGTCGAGGGGTCCGTGCGCCGCCAGGACAGTATCGGGCAGACCGCCATGATGAAGACGTACAGCACGCCCACGGGCCGCGCGACGGCGTCGTAGGTGGCCGGGCCGAAGCTCTGGCCTCCCCCCGGCAGCCAGGCGGGCAGCGCCGAGGACACCGTCAGGTACGCCACGAGGGACGCCGCCACGAGCATGAGCACGTTGTTGAAGTAGTACGAGGCCTCCTTGGAGACCATGCTCTCGAACTCGTCGCGCCCGCGGAACCGCTCCCAGCGCGAGAACAGCCCTGCGCCCGCCGCGAGCAGCGGCAGCGCCATCATCGAGCCGAACAGCCACGTGGACAGCGGGTCCTCGCCGAAGCTGTGCACGGACTGGACGATGCCCGAGCGGGTGATGAACGTGCCGAGGATGACGAGCACGAAGGTCACCGCCGCCAGCACGATCGCCCAGCCCTTGAAGCCGTCGCGACGGCGGTAGACGGTGAAGCTGTGCAGCAGCCCCACCCCGGTCAGCCACGGCAGCAGCGAGGCGTTCTCGACCGGGTCCCACGCCCAGTAGCCGCCCCAGCCCAGCACGACGTAGGCCCAGATGGCGCCCAACCCGATGCCGATGCCGAGGAAGAGCCAGGAGAACACGGTGATGCGGTCGACCAGCTCCACCCAGCGCTTGGAGGCGTCGCCGGTGATCAGCGCCGCCATCGCGAAGGCGAACGGGATCGCGAGTCCGGCGTAGCCGATGAACAGCGTCGGCGGATGAAGGATCATCGCCCAGTGCTGCAGCAGCGGGTTCATCGCCGTGGAGACGAGCAGCTCGCCGTTGGCCCCGAGCCACTCCGGCGGCGTGACCTTGAACGGGTTGTTCTTGGGCACGAACAGCGTGGCGATGAAGAAGAGTTGGACGATGTTCGTGACCGCGAGCCCCATGTTGCTGAGCTCGTCGGTGACGCTCATGCGCCTATAGGCGACCCACGCGGCGAAGAGCGCCAGCAGCCACGCCCAGAACAGCAGCGAGCCCTCCCGGCCGGCCCAGATGCCCGAGAGCTGGTAGAGCCACTTCAGGCTCGAGACGTCCGTCGAGTGGTTCTCGGCGACGTAGCGCAGCGTGAAGTTCTCGGCGAAGAACGCCGAGATCAGGATCGCCACACCCAGGGACATCAGCGCGGCCACCCCGAACGTTGCGAGGTAGCCGGCGTTCGTCGACCCCTCGCCCTCCTTCTCGCCCAGCCGGCGGCCGATGAACAGCGCGGCCACGGAGACCGCGCCGGCGAGGAAGGCCAGGGCGAGCAGGACGTTACCCAATCCGCTCATCTGCGCTCCATCCGAAAAGAGGTCCGCCGGCTGAGCCGGCACACTCGGCGTTCATGACTCCTACTCGGAGCCCGTGAGCGAGACGCTCGTAGCGTCGAACACGCCCGCGTCGTCCAGGCTCCCGCCCAGCACGACCTTGGCGCCGTCCTTCACGCTCTCGGGCAGCCCGCCGTCGAAGGCCACCGGTATCTCGCCGGCGCCCTCGGCGTCGCGTATCCTGAGACGCACCACCGAGGCGGGACCCGTCGGGGGACCGACGACCACACCGGTGACCCGCGTGGCTTTGCCGACCATCTCGTCCTCGGTCTCCAGCAGCCGAGCCACGCTCAGCGCGCCGGTCTCGGACTCGTACTTGGAGGGGCACTTCACCGTCAGGTTGGACGCCTGCACGGTCCCGCCGGCCTGCAGCTCGCCGGTGACGATCGCGGTGACGTTGTCCCCGAACGTGTCGGGGACCCGGCCGTCGTAGACGACCCTGAGGGTGGGTCCGCCTTCGTCCTTCTCCTCACGGACCTCGAACTCCATGGGATGCGACCGCTTGTTCCAGGACCCCGACACGACGGTGCCGGACACCTTCACGCGCTCGCCCACGAGTGCGGGATCGCCCGCGATCTCCGCGACGCTGGTGCTGCGCGCGGCGTCGGTCTTGCCCGTCCCGAAGACCAGCGCCGCCACCGCGACCAGGATGATCGCGGTCACGCCGATGAGCCGGGTCCGCGCCCGCTTGTTCACCTGACACACTCCTCTGTCGTCGAGGGGCGGCAGCGGGGGATGCGCCGGGAGCACCGGCTGGGACACGCCGCTGGAGCCTGCCTGCCTGAACATCCGCATTCTAGCACCGGCACCCGCCCCCGGCCACCGCGCGCGGCGCGCCCGCAGGCGGAACGATGCCGAGCATCGAGGAGCAAACCCGGTGCCGAGGAACGGCAGCGAGAAGAGGGCGTGCGCAGGCGTTCACGAGACCGCCGCGCGGCGCGGTGTCACGCCCGCTGGAGCCACTGCACGTCGGGGACGAAACCGACCGTGGCGAGCAGCTCGGCGTACTCCCGCGCGCGCAGGGGCGCGGAGGCGCCCTTGAGCGCCACCATCGTCGCCTCGATGACGTTCGTGCCGAAGGAGCGGCCGGCGAGCCGCGGCGTCGAGGTGACGAGCAGCTCGATGCCGCGATCCCGCAGGAACTCGACGTCGCCCGGCGTGGTCGTGTTGGTGACGACCCACTTGCCCGCCATGTCCTCGGGCATGTACTTGCGCACGTACTGCCAGTCGCCGGCGATGACGTCGGCGTCGCGGTACATCCCCTGGTGCCTGTGGTCGGTGCGCTCGGCGTCCTGCTTGTCTCCGATGGGGTACAGCCAGGCGAACGGGAGTTGCACGGCGATGGGCGCGAGGGTGCGGATGTTCGCGTTGAGCGCGCGCCACGACTTCAGCAGGATCGGCAGGCCCAGCACGTAGAGCAGGTCGCCGTAGCGCATGTCGCAGCCCGCGCCGTAGAGGGCCTCGGCCAGTCCGTAACGGTCGACCGCCGAGGTCATGAGCACGCGCTTGCCGGCAAGCGCCAGCCCGAGCTCGTCGGTCATGAAGCGCACCGTCGAGGCCTCCACCGCGCCCTTGAGGCCCGCGCCGCACACCAGGGGTGTGAGGCGGGCGGCCGCGGCGATGCGCTTGGCGTCGCGGAACCGGTAGTCGCGGCCTGCGGCGTGCAGGTAGACGTCGATGCCGCCCAGCCCGAACGCGTCCACGCTCCCGTCCAGCTCGCGGATGCGCTCGATCGCGCGGGGGATCGAGCCGTCCGTGCCCTCACGCCGGATCCGGACGGCCTCGCCGAGCAGCTCCACCTCCACGACGTGGTCGCGGCTCGAAGAGCCAACGCTGACACCGACTACTTGCTTGACCGCTCCCACCTCCCGGGAAGCTCCGCGGCGCGCTCGGCGGCGCGCTCGGCGGCGGCCCTCAGCACGTCGCGAGCGCGCTCGCGGCGCGGACGCTCCCCTGCGGGAGCGGTCACCGCGTCCAGGATCGCGGCGACCTCGGTCGCGTCGGCCTCGACGTCCGCTCGCAACGGCGAGGCTCCCAGGGCGATGCCGATGACGTCCCGGCCGAGGATCCGCTCCACGAGGCGGATCCGCCAGTCGCTCGCCATCAGCACGATGACGTCGTAGTCCTTCAGCGTAGCGAGGATCTCCAGCACCTTGTTGAACAGCTCGCCGGCAGGGCCGCTCTCGATGCTCTCCCGTTCGGCCTGCGAGAACACGAGCGTGAAGTCGACGGCCCGCGCCTCGGCCAGCGCGCGGAGCTCGTCGGCGTTGGAGACCGGGAAGGCCACGAGCGCGACCTTCGGGCCTCGCCGCACCTCGCCGGCGGACTCCAGGATCGACACGAAGCTGCGCTGCACGCCCGCCCGGGAGGCGGCCTCGGCCTGCGTCGCCCCCGACCGGCGGTCGGCGAGTATGCCGTCGACCACCTCGAGCAGCTTCTCGCGGCTGACGACCTTGTCGCCGATACGATAGAGCCTCATCGCCCGCCCCCTCGCCCTGCGACCTCCCCGGCCGCGCCCCCCTCGGCCTCCGCGCCCGGCCGCACGCGCCACAGCGCCATCAGGCCCTTCAGCGTCAGGTCGACGTCCACCGCGCCGACCGTCTCGCACAACGGCGCCATCCGGGGAGCGAGCCCGCCGGTGGCGACCACCGGCGTCTCCGCGCCGAGCTCGGCCCAGACGCGGCGCACGAGGCCGTCGACCATCGCCGCCTCGCCCAGGAGCAGCCCGGCCTGCACCGCCTCCCGCGTGTTGCGGCCCACCACACGGCCCGGCGGCTCGAGGCCGACCTCGGGCAGGCGAGCCGCCTTCGCGAACAGCGCCTCGGCGCTCGTCTCGATCCCGGGCGCTATCGCGCCGCCGAGGTAGGTGCCCGCCTCGCCGATCACGTCGAGCGTGGTGGCGGTCCCGAAGTCCACGACGACCACCGGCGCGCCGTGCTCCTCGACCGCCGCCACGGCGTTGGCCACACGGTCGGCGCCGAGCTCGGCGGGCTCCTCGTAGTGCAGCAGCAGACCCGGCGCCGAGGCTGCCGAGACCAGCAGAGGCGGCGCGCCCGTCACCTCCTCGGCGAGCTCGGCGTAGGCGTGCGTGAGGACGGGGACCACGGAGGCGACGACGACACCGGTGACGTCCTGCCAGCCGAAGCCGTCGGCGGAGAGCAGGCCGGTCAGCTTGACGCGCAGCTCGTCCGCCGTCGCCTCGGCGACCGTGGAGAGCCGCCAGCGCCGACGCAGGCCGCCCTCGTCGAAGAGCCCGAGGACGGTCTGCGTGTTGCCCACGTCCACGCCGAGGACCAATGCGCTCCCCTTTCGGTGCCGAAAACGGGCCGGTAACGGCGGCAAGGCCGCCGCAGAAGGCCGGTGGTATCATCGGCGCGGACCCCGCCGTACAGGCTCCCTACCGTTCGGAGGTGCTCGTTGACGGACGCCGCGCGCCTGCTCGTCGTCGACGACGAGGACTCCATCCTCCAGTTCGTATCGTACAACTTGCGCAAGGAGGGCTACGAGGTCACGTGCGCCGGAAGCGGCGACGAGGCTCTCGACCTGCTCGACCGGGACCCGTTCGACCTCGTCGTGCTCGACATCATGCTGCCGGGCATGGACGGCTACGAGATCTGCCGCAAGGTACGCGCCGCCTCCAGCGTCCCGGTGCTCTTCCTGTCCGCGCGCGACACCGAGCTCGACAAGGTCGTGGGCCTCGAGATCGGGGGCGACGACTATCTCGCCAAGCCCTTCGGCATCCGCGAGCTCATCGCGCGCGTGAAGGCACTGCTGCGCAGGAGCCCGGGGGGGTCCATCCCCGGCACCGGCGAGGGCGCGGTGCTCGAGGCCGCGGGGATCACGGTGGACGAGGACGCGCACACCGCACTGAACGGGGAACGGCCGATCGAGCTGACACCGCGCGAGTTCGAGCTGCTCGCGTGCCTCATGCGCCACCCGGGCAAGGTGCTCTCGCGCGAGCAGCTGCTGCGCCAGGCGTGGGGTTGGGAGTATCTCACCGAGACCAAGACCGTCGACACGCACGTGAAGCGGCTGCGGGACAAGCTCACCGCCGCCGGCGTCGACCCCGCCGTGGTGGAGACGGTGCGCGGCTACGGGTACCGCATCGCGGGCTGACGTGGCGCCCCGACTCCGCCCCGCGTCCATCCGGACGCGCCTGCTCGTGGCGTTCCTCGCGGTCGCCGTCCTCTCCGCCGGAGCGCTGTCGCTGCTGTTCCTGCGCGAGCTCGAGGCGTACGGGCTGCGCAAGCTCGAGGAGCGCCTGGAGTCCGAGGCGAGGCTGACGGCCGCGTTCGTCGAGGCCTCCTATGCCGCCGCGGGAGAGCCGCAGCCCGGAGGCGCGCTCGGCCGCGAGCGCATCGAGGCGGCGCTGCGCGAGGTCGCGCCGTACGTGCCCTCGCGCGTGCGCGTCCTCGACCGCGAGGGCGTGACGGTGGCGGATCCGGCGGGCCGCCGGGAGGACTACGGCGGCAGGCCCGAGGTGCGCACCGCGCTCGCCGGCGAGTACGGCGCCTACACGCGCGTGACGGAGCGCGGCGGGGTGGCGCTCTATGTGGCCGTCCCCGTACGCTTCGGCGGTCAGGTCAGCGGCGCTGCGTACTCCTCGGCCTCCACCTTCTCGATCCTCACTCTGCTGTACGACTACCGTGTGCGCCTCGCGGGCCTGGTGGCGCTGTTCGCGGCGGCGACGCTGCTGCTCACAGAGGCACTCGCGCGCTGGCTCTCCCACCCGCTGCGGGCGCTCGAGGCCGGCGCCTCGGCGTTCACCGCCGGATCGCACGACCTCCGTGTCGAGCCTAGCGGCTCGCGCGAGACCCGCGCCGTGGCCGAGGCGTTCAACGCCATGGCCGAAGGGGTCGAGCGCATGCTGACCGAGCTCAAGGAGGAGGAGCGGCGCAAGTCGCGATTCGTCTCGGACGTCTCCCACGAGCTGCGCACCCCGCTCACGGCGATCCGCGGCGCGGCCGAGACGCTGCTCGACGGCGACGTGCCTGCCGAGGACGAGAGGCGCTTCCTCGCCACGATCGTCCGCGAGTCCGAGCGCCTCGGGCGCCTCGCCAACGACCTGCTGACGCTCCAGCGCATGGAGGGCGCCACCGGCGAGTTGCCGCTGTCCCGGCTCGACCTCCTCGAGGTCGCGCGCGGCGCTGTCGACGCGCTCGAGCCGCTCACCGAGGAGCGGGAGGTGTCGGTGACGGTCGCCGGAGAGCCGGCCGAGGTGCTCGGCGACTCCGACCGGCTCCAGCAGGTGGTCGCGAACCTGGTGGATAACGCGACGCGCCACACCCCGGCCGGCGGGAGCGTGGAGGTGCGCGTGGAGGCGCGGGAGCGCGAGGTCGTGCTGTCCATCACGGACCAGGGCCCCGGCATCCCCGAGGAGGACCTTCCGAGGCTCTTCGACCGCTTCTACCGCTCGGAGTCCAGCCGCGACCGCTCCACCGGCGGCGCAGGCCTGGGCCTGGCGATCGTGCGGGCGATCGCGGCGGCTCACGCCGGGTCGATCGCCGTCGAGAACCTGCCCGAGGGCGGGTCGCGCTTCACACTCACGCTGCCGCTGCTTCGCGCCGCAGGGTAGCGCGCCGCGGCCGCGACACCATCCCGTAACGCGCCGTCACCGCCGTGTGACCGCCTCGACACGGCCGCGCCGATCCGCCCCGGCATCATCGGATACGAGGGCGTCCTCGGCGATTAAGGAGGCGGACGATGTCTGTCCCGAGACTACTGGCGGTAGCGTTCATCCTGGTCACGGCGGCTGCGGCATGGGTGGTGCTGGGCGGCTCGGTGGAGTCGCGGACGCGCGAGGCCGACGTCTCGCTGCACGAGCAGGTCTCCGCGCTGTGGGGGCGTCCACAGGCGCAGCGGGCCCCCAGGTTCACGGTGCCGGCGGGCAAGCAGCGGTCCGAGCTTCAGCCCTCGGCCAGCGACATCACCGCGGCGTTCCAGCTCGACCAGCGTCGCAAGGGCCTGCTGTGGTACGCGACGTACGTGGTGGACTTCGACGCCGCGTACGTGCTGCGCAACCCGGACGGCGCGGCTCCCGCCGAGGTGCTCATGCACTTCCCGTTCCCGGACCGCGAAGGCGTCTACGACGGGTTCGCGGTGAGCTCGGATGGGGCGCAGCTGCCCATCCGGTACGCCGACGGCTCCGCCAGCGCGAGGATCGGCCTGCCCCCGGGAGGCGAGCGCACGGTGAAGGTCGGGTACCGCACCAACGGGCTGGACGAATGGAGGTACGCGCCCACCGACGACATCGGAGTGATCGAGGACTTCTCGCTGACAGTCAAGACGGACTTCGCCGACATCGACTTCCCCGACGATTCCGTGTCGCCCACGCGCAAGGAGCGCACCGGGAACGGCTGGGTGCTCACGTGGGACTACGACAGCCTGGTGAGCGGCCGGCCGCTCGCGCTCACGATGCCCAAACCCCTGAATCCCGGTCCGGTCGCCTCGCGCATCTCGTACTTCGCACCGGTCTCGCTGCTCTTCTACTTCGCCGCGTTGCTGCTGCTGACCGCCGGCGGCGGGCTGCGCGTGCACCCGATGAACTACGCGTTCCTGGCGGGAGGCTTCTTCGCCTTCCACCTGCTCTTCGCCTACCTCGCCGACCAGGTGCACGTCGCCGTCGCGTTCGGCGTCGCCTCGGGCGCCTCGATGGCCCTGTGCGTGGGCTACCTGGCGATGGTGATCGGGCGCCGGCGAGCGCTCGCGGAGACCGCCACGGCCCAGTTCGTCTTCCTCGTGCTGTTCAGCTTCAGCTTCTTCTTCGACGGGTTCACGGGTCTCGCCGTGACGATCGGCAGCGTACTCACCCTCGGGTTCTTCATGGCGAAGACCGGGCGGCTGGACTGGGACGAGATCTTCGCGCGCTCGACGCGGCAGGCGAAGACACCTGCGGGGCCGCCTCCGCCGCCCTCCGAGAGCCTGCTGCCGGCGCCGCCGGGCTGAGCGGCGGCCTCAGGCCGCGGCCGGCGCCAAGCCGACGCGACGAAGCGTCGCGGCGACCGCCGCGGCCGCGACGCCCTTGCCGGCGTCGATCGGCAGGAACGGCGCGACGCCGGCGGCGAGCGCGGGCAGGGGTCCCATCCCCGTCACCGCCGAGAGCTGGGCCCACCCGAGCAGGTAGACGGCGGCGAGCGCGGCGGCGGCGGCGAGCGCGTCCACGGCGGGGACCGGGAGGCGTGGCGCCAGCGCGCGCCGGACGGCCGAACCGGCGGGTGCGCCGAGCAGGAAGCCGAGGATGTAGCCGCCGGTCGGTCCGACGAGCACGCCCAGCCCGCCGGAAGGGCCCGAGAACACCGGTACCCCGGCCGCCCCGAGCAGCACGTACAGTCCGACGGCGGCCGCCGCCCAGCCCGGCGTGAGCAGCATGGCCGCCAGCAGCACCACGAAGACCTGGAGCGTCACCGGCACGGGCGAGAGCGGCAAGCTGATCCACGCCGACGCCGCGAGCAGCGACGCGAGCAGCGCGGCGACCACCGCCGAGCGGAGAGCGGACGAGCGCGCCGTGCAGGTGCGGGGCATCGCGGCCTCCTGACCGTAAACCGGCAACAACTGGAAGGTTTACGGTAGGCGGCGGGCGGCTGCGGCGTCAAGCCGACGGGGTGCCTCAGGTACGGGGAGGCCGGCGGCGGCACGCCGCGAAGGCGGGTAGGCGGCGCCTAAGAGGCGCTCTCCTCCTCCACCTCGGCGGAGGTCGACTCGGATCCGTCGCGCTCGGCCTCGAGCAGCACCGCGGGCAGCTGGAGGACCTCGGTCGCCTCGTCCTCGGGAAGCTCCTCGACCGAGCGCAGCCTCCGCTCCATCGCGCGGGTGCGCACCCCGGTCTCCTCGATGGTCCGGCTCGCGGTGTTGAGTTGGCGCTTGACCTTCTCGAGCACGTCACCGAACTTCCCGAACTCGGTCTTCACCGCCGCTAGGACCTTCCAGACCTCGACGGCGCGCTGCTCGATGGCAAGCGTCTGGAAGCCCATGCGCAGGCTGCTGAGGATCGCCGCGAGGGAGGTCGGACCCGCGACGACGACGCGGTGCCGCTGCTGCAGCTCCTCCACGAGCGAGGGGTGGCGCAGCACCTCGGCGTAGAGGCCCTCGGTGGCGAGGAACATGATCGCGAAGTCCGTGGTCCGCGGCGGGCACAGGTACTTGCCGCTGATGTCCTGAGCCGCGACCCTGATCGCCCTGGCCAGCGCATCGGAGGCCTTCTGGACGGCCTCGGGCTCCCCCCTCTCCGCGGCCTCCTGGATCCGCAGGTAGTCCTCCTGCGGGAACTTCGAGTCGATCGGCAGCCAGACGCACGTGTCCGGCTCGTCGGCCGGCCCCGGCAGCCGGATGGCGAACTCGACGGCCTCGAGCGAATCCTCCTTCGTGCGCACGTTCTTGTCGTACTGGGCCGGCGCGAGGATCTGCTCCAGCAGCGCTCCCAGCTGGATCTCCGCCCACGTGCCGCGAGCCTTCACGTTGGTCAGCACCCGCTTGAGGTCGCCCACGCCCGTGGCGAGGTTCTGCATCTCGCCGAGCCCGCGCTGCACGGCCTCCAGCCGCTCGCTCACCAGCTGGAACGACTCGCCGAGCCGCTTCTCGAGCGTGACGTGGAGCTTCTCGTCGACCGTCTTGCGCATCTCCTCGAGCTTCTTCTCGTTGCCGTCCTGAAGCTCCTTCACGCGCGCGTCGACCGTGACCCGGATCCGCTCGAGCGACGCGACGCTGGACTCGCCGAACTCCTTCAGCTGCCTGGTCATGCCGTCGAGCTGGGCGCGCTGCAGCTCGCTCATGCTCGCCAGGTTCGCGGCGAGCGTGTCGTTCGCGGCCTTCAGCGCCGAGGACAGCTCCTCGCGCGACTCCCTCGCCGCCTGGCTCGCTTCCTCGCGTCCCGCGCGGAGCTCGTCGCGCAGTGGACCTGCCGCGTCCTGCCGCCGTGACAGCCGGGCGAGGACGGTGACCAGCAGCACGGCGTTCGCCGCGCCGAGCAGGATGATGACCCACACGAGTGCGTCGCTCACGTCGGCTCCTAGCGGTCGATGTCTTGTCTCGGACGGCCACCGCTCATCTTAGCGGCTGAGTCAGACATCGGAAGCCCTCGACCGAACGCAACCGGGTGCCGGAAGCAGCTCGGTCGCGCTCTCGTCGAAGGACACGTGGTACACGAGCCGCGACGTCGCGCGCCCCTACCGCGCCCCCGCCGGGTCGGCCACCTACCGCGCCCCCGCCAGGTCGGCCAGGCGCCCCGCGATCGTGGGCTCGTCCCAGCTGCCCGGGCTCTCGCCGAACGCGGCGAGCAGCGCCGCGGCGACCTGGTAGCGCCCCTCGGGCGTCATGTCGGCGCGCCGGGCGATGAACTCGCGCACCAGCGCGACGCGTTCGGTTCCGGGCCTGCCGTCGGAGTACAGCGCCTCCTCGCCGGGATCGCGCACGACGACGGTGCCCGCCGCCATGTCCCCGAGGCGCTTGTGCTTGGCGGAGAGCAGCGCGGCGACCAGGCCGACGGCGTAGTAGCCCGGAAGCATGTCCACGAGGCGCAGCGCGTTGCGCACGAACGCGTCCAGCACGGTGGCTCGACCACCGTCGTCGCGCATCACCCGCAAGCGCAACGCGCGCTTGCCCGGGGTGCGCCCGCGCGTGCCCTCGGGCAGCACGAAGTACCCCCAGAACGTCAGGAACAGCGCGGCGATGAGCCCGCCGACGATCCACGGCGTCAGCGGCGACGAAACGCTCGGCCAGAGACGCCCCAGCCCCCAGGAGACCACGGCGACGAGCGCGACCTCGCCGGACATGACGGCGCCGACGAGCAGCATGTCGAGCAGGAGCGCAAGCCCGCGGGATCCCACGTCGGCCAGCTCGTAGGAGAACGAGACCGCCTCGGGCGTCTCGACGGAGAGAAGACCGGCGCCTGCAGCCGGGGTATCGGCGGTATGCTCGGGCACGTCACCTCCGACGGGGGGCGGGCCCGTAGGGAGGGCCCGATGCCATGCTAGCATCCCAGGCGGGAACGGGCGGAAGGAGCGGCGGGTGGAGGAGCGCGAGTTCGTCGCGGGTTCGAAGGACGCGTGGGAGCGTCTCGCCTCGGCGCTGTCCGACACCCGCGGCCGCGGGGTGACCTCTCTCGGTCCGGAGAGGCTGAAGCGCATGCACGAGGACTACCGCAGAAGCGCCGCCGACCTCGCGTACGCGCAGACCCACTACCCCGCCTCCCCTACGGTGCGCTACCTCAACGGCCTCGTCGGCCGGGCCCACGGCGAGATCTACTCCTCCTCGCCGAGGAGACTGGCGCGCGTGTGGCGCTTCCTGTCGCGCGACTATCCCCGGATCGTGCGCGCCAACGCCGGGCCGATGCTGCTGTCCGCGACGATCCTGACCGCGTCGATCGCGCTGGGCTACCTGCTCGTGTTCGCGAACTACCCGCTCGCGCGGCTCTTCCTGCCCGCGGACTTCCGCGAGGGCGTCGGCGACGCGCTGCAGCGCACCGGCGACCTCGAGGCGATAGCCGGGCAGGCGCCGCTGTTCTCGGCCTTCATCACCGTGAACAACGTCCAGGTCTCGCTGCTCGCGTTCGCAGGCGGGATGACGTTCGGCGGGCTCACCGTCTACGCGCTGGTGATGAACGGCCTGCTGCTCGGGGCGCTCGCCGGGGTGTTCGAGCAGGGCGGGGCGTCGCTGCACTTCTGGTCGCTCATCGTGCCGCATGGCGCGCTTGAGCTGCCCGCCATCGCCCTCGCGGGCGGCGCGGGGCTCATGCTCGCCCGCGCGCTGCTTCGCCCTGGCGACCTCCCGCGCGCCGCCGCACTGCGCGCCGCCGCACCGGATGCGACGCGGGCGGTCCTCGGCGTGGTGCCGCTGCTGATGATCGCAGGCTTCATCGAAGGCTTCCTCACGCCGAGGGGCATCGACCCGGTGCTGAAGATGGCCGTCGGGGCCGTGGCGGGCCTGGCGTTCCTGGCGTACGTGGGGCTGGCGGGCAGGAACGCGGAGAAGGCGGACCGGTGACATGTATCGTCGACATATGTCTCACCCCC
>JACUUM010000037.1 GCA_014859305.1 Coriobacteriia bacterium | reverse complement strand
CCTTCATCCGGGCTCTTCCGGTACCTACGCCGCTAGCCCCACCGCTCCCGGTGGATGCTCCACGAGGGGGCACCGCCGTCGGAGTATCATGCCGCCAGGAGGTGGCGATGGACGCGGGCCGAGCGACGGGCACGACCGAGGCGCTCCTCGGCGAGGCGCTCGATCTGAACCTGGGCATGGAGGCGCTCGCAGGGGAGGGGGTGCGCTCGCTGGCGGGCGCGAACGTGCTGAAGCGCGGGATCGCCGGCAAGATGGTGCGCGACGCGACCGGTCTCACCCTCGAGGGGCTGTACGAGGAGGCGCGCGCGGCGACGGCGCTGCTGCGGCGCCTCCGCGACGGGGAGGCGGATCTCGCGCAGGCGCACGCGCGACTCCGAGGGTATGCGTCGCTGCTTCGCCGGGTCGCGCGCTTCACCAAGAGCCTCGAGCCGCAGGCGCGGGAGAAGATGAAGGACCCCGCGGCTCGCGAGCGGACGCTCGGGATCGCGCGGACACACCTGGCCGAGGCCGACCGCCTCGTCGCGATCCTCGAGACGCTCGCCGCCGAGGAGTGATGCGCGTGGACCCCGAGGATCGCGAGCGGGAGCGTCCGCGCAGCGACCGGCGCGAGGCCGGCGAGCACGTCGAGCACGCCGAGCACCCCGAGGAGGACGGGGACGACCTCCTCCCCGAGCACCCCTTCTTCAGCGGTGCGAGCACCCGGCTCGGACGGCTGTCGGTCGCGCTCTCCGCCGTCCTGCTGGGGCTGCTGCTGCTGATGAACCTCTTCTTCTACATCGGCGTCATGGGCCGCGACGCGCAGCGCTGGCTGGTCTGGGCGCTCTGGGGCCCGGTGGCGCTGCTGGGCGCGGCCACCTTCCTCGCGGGCATTGCGGCGCTATGGCGCGGCGAGGAGCGCTCCAGGCTCGTCTACCTGGCGTCCTCGGTGGGCGCCACGCTGGCCGTCCTCGGCGCGGTGCAGCTCGTCGGCTGAAGCGTGCCCGCCTTCGCCCCTACGCCGCCGTCCAGCCGGCGTCGGCCGGGATTATCGCGCCGTTGATGTAGCGGCTCTCGTCCGAGGCCAGGTACAGCGCCAGATGGGCGATGTCCACCGCCTTCAGCGTCGCGGGGATCGCCGCGTACCAGGTGTTGTAGCGCGCGGAGCCCTTCGGGCACATCTTCGACGCGTCCACGCTCTGCATGATGTTGGTCTCGACCGCGCCGGCCGCGATGGCGTTGCAGCGCACGTTATCGGGCCCGTAGACGAACGCGGTGTTCCGGGTCAGTCCGATGACGCCGTGCTTCGAGACGGTGTACGCCGCTCCGGCCGCGCCGCCTCCCAGTCCGGCCACCGATGCGGTGTTGATGATGGACCCCCCGCCGTGGCCCACCATGACGGGGACGGCCTTGCGCGAGAGGTACATCGGACCGTTGAGGTTGACGCCGATGACCCTCTCCCAGATGTCGTCGGTGAGCTCGCCCACGCCCTGGTTGACGTCCATGACTCCGGCGTTGTTGCACAGCACGTCGAGACGCCCGTAGACCTCCACCGTCTTGTCGATGAGCCCCTCGGCCTCGTCCTTGACCGCGACGTTGCCCTGCACGCCGACGATCTCCCCCCCGGCTGCCGAGACCTCTGCGACGACCTCGTCGAGCGTTTCGGCGTTCCACTCGCCCACGACCAGCCTCGCGCCCTCCTTGGCGAACAGGTTCGCCATGGCGCGCCCCATGCCCGAGCCTGCGCCGGTGATGACAGCGACCTTACCCTCGAGTCTCATCCGAGTCTCCTCTCCTGTCGGGAAACGCCTCTTCCTCTTGGAAGGAACAGGCCGCTCCCAGTATACGCCGAGGACCGGCCGGGCCTCCCGCCCCCGCGGCGCCCCGGGTGTGGACGCCGCCGGCTGCGTGAGGCACGCTTCCGTCATGGCTCCCGGCTTCCCCGAAGTCGCTCTCCGCGAGACCTGCCGCGCCGTGAGCACCGACGCGCGGCGCGGTCTGCCCGCGTGCGTGCCGCTGTGGCCCTGGCATCGGGAGCGCCTCGCCGAGGGCGGGTGCTCCGAGGAGGCGCTGGCGACCGTCGAGCGGCGCGCGCTGGAGGCCCTCGCCACGCGGGCCCGGCCCGCGCCGGGACGTCTTCGGCTCTCGATCCTCGTGACGCCGGCCGGCGAGGTGGACGCGCGGCTCTCCGACCGGCTCTCCTCCCTCGACGTTCCCGGCGGGCCCCGGATCGCGCTCGTGCGCGTCGAGGCCCCGCCGCCGCTGCCGCGGGCCGCGGCCAAGCCGGCGGAGCGCGCGTACTGGGACGACGCGATGCGCCGCGCCCGCCCGGCGCAGCAGGCGGTGCTCGTGGGGCCGGACGGCGACGTGCTCGACGGCGGGACCGCCACGGTGTGGGCTCTCGCCGGCGGGCGGCTCGTCACGCCCCCGGCTCCGCCCGCGGTGGCCGGCGTCGCGCGCCGCTTCCTGCTCGAGAACGCGTCGCGGCTCGGCGTGCCGGTGGTGGTGGAGCCGCTTCTCTCCTCGGCGCTGCGATCCGCCGAGGAGGTCTTCCTGACCAACGCTCTCGGCGGAGCGGTGCCCGCGCGCGGGCGCGGCGGCGAGGTCGCCTCGCGGGCGGCGGCGCTCTTCGGCGAGGTGTGGGCATAGAGCGGTCCCGGCTGGGCAGCCGGCGCACGTCCGGGTATCGTGGTGATGCTCCGGGACCATGAGACGGAGGGATGGCGTGAGGACGAGCCCGCTGCGATACCTCACCCCGGCCGTGCCGCGCCGGTGGCTGTTCGCCGCCGCCGGGGTCGCGTGGGCCGGCGTCGGGGTGGCGCTGGGGGCTCGGGCCGTCGGCTGGCTCGGAGGGGCGCCCCTGTGGCCCACCCTGGCGGCCGGCGCGGGTGCCATGGGGGTCGGGGCGCTCATGTACCGGTACGTCTTCCGCGGTCTCGCCGCCCGCAACGGCGAGCGCATCTCACGTGCCGAGGACCGGGCGTGCGTCTTCGGCTTCCAGTCCTGGCGGGGCTGGGCGACGATGGCCTTCATGATCGCGCTCGGCGTCGGCCTGCGGGCCTCGGGGCTGCCGCGTCCGTGGCTCGGCGCGCTCTACGCCGGCATCGGCATGGGCCTCGCCCTGTCGAGCCTGAGCTACGCCGGACGCTTCGCCGCCTCCTCCGACGAGTAGCGGCGCGCGCGGCACCGGCCGGGCGCTACCACTCCACGACGTCGGTGCGGTCGCGCCGCAGGCGCGCCCGGTACCACTCCTCGCGCCCCACGCTGCACCTGTCGTGCACCACGACGTTCTCGAAGACCGCGGTGGCGTCGGGTCCTCCGAGGTAGCGCCAGCGCCCCGCCTCGACGTCCCACACCACGACGGCGATCGGCCCCGGCGCCCCCGCCGGCTCGTCGAACACGACCCGGCGCGGATCGAACTCCCCGTAGCGGTTCCTGACGAGCCGGGGCAACCGCGCATGCCGCCTGTCCGAGCACACCGTCCCGGTGAAGACCTCGCGGTACGCGCGCGGCGAGAACTCCTCGGCCTGCGGCGAGGCCTTCTCGAACTCCCCCACGAGCCGCGAGAACGACGACGGCCCACCGACATCGCCGACGAGCGAGCGCAGCGACTCGAGCCGGGCGACGATGGCGTCGTCCTCCTTCGGCAGGGTCATCGGGAGGCGGAGCGCGCTGCCGCGCACGCTGAACCACCCCTCGTAGCGCCAGTCGTGCCGAGGAGGGCGTCCCGCCGCCCGCCCCGCCTCGAAGCGCGCGAGCCGGAACTCCGCGCCGGCGAAGCGGTCGCGCAGGACGATGCCGACGTAGCGCTCGATCTCGCCGCTGCGGTCCAGTAACGGCCGAGGGGCGTCGGGCGAGGAGCGGTCCCACACGACGAGGGCCGCGGCGGAGAGCACGGCGAACACGGAGACGGCCCCGACCGCGAACAGGGCCCGCGCGCGGTCGAAGCCGCGCGGGGAGCGCACCTCCGCCGGGTAGTGCCCCCTCATGTCGATGTCACCTGCGAGCGGTGCACCACCGCGTCAGCCCTTCTGCCGACTTACCGGAGCGGCCTGCGCATCGCGCCGACCGGACGTCTCGAGACCGGTGTCGCCGAGGCGACGCGCTCGACCCGCGGGGCGGCACCGAAGAGGTACCGGCCGGCCTCGAGCGCCCGCCCGCGGACGACCTCTTCCACCGAGGAGGGGACCTCCGGGAACAGGTGCAGCAGGCAGGGCGGCGGCTCCGCGGGGCGGGCGAAGGGCCACCCGCGCGGCGGTGGCACGACGCTGCCGGACCCGCCCTTCGAGCTGGGCAGGGACTGGACGTCCACCTGGTGGATCTCCTCGGCGAGATCGGCGACGCGCGCGAGTGCCGTCAGACAGCGGGCCGTGGCGAAGGGGGAGGGCTCGCGCTTCTGCCCGAACGAGAACGCCTCGAAGCCGCGGTAGGTGCGGCGGGGGGTGACGCGCCCGTCCTCGGCGAAGTTGTACGCGATGAGGCAGGCGGCGAGCTCGGCGACGGAGCGCCGGTCCTCCTCGCGGACGGCCTCGCCGCGCCACAGCTCGGGGAAGCGTCCCACCGTCTCGAGCACCCACAGCACGCCGTACCACATGTCGGGCCACTTGACGGACTTGAACTGGTAGCCGTGACCGAAGGAGTACGGGCGCTCCCCGGCGCGGCGTCGCCAGACGGCCAGCGGCGTCCGCGCGGCGTCGGCCAGCCAGCTCGGCCTGTCCGGCGGCGGCACCTGCGAGAGGGCGCGCAGGGCCTCCAGGGTGACCTGCGGGCAGGCGTCGGCCTTGCGGCCCGGTCCCCGGAAGAGGGTGTGCTTCTCGGGTATGCAGCGCCATCCCCGTCCCTGCGGCGTCTCGGCCGCGTCGTCGCCGATGCGCGCCAGCGCCCGCGCCACGCGCTCGTCGCCCCCGCGCCCGAAGCGCAGCAGCACGTCGGTGATCGCGTTCGTGTCGCAGGACAGCGTGCCCCACGCCGGCTCCGGCCGCCCGGGGTACCGGCCCCAGGTCAGGAAGCGCCCCTCGCGGTCCTGGTGGGCGAGCATCGCGTCGAGAAGCGCGTCGACGCGCTCGTCGTCGCCTCCGCGCACCCCCATGTCGGCGAGCAGGTTCAGCCGGTTCGGCAGGAAGGCCGCGCTGTGATGCCCCGGAACGTCGCCCTCGCCCCACGCCGGCAGCTCCTCGAGGAGCGTCTTCACGCGTGCATCGGCGAGCACCTCGAGCCGGGCGCGCACCACCCGCACGTCCGCCTCGGGCAGCCCGAGGACGCCCGTGAGCGCCGCCCAGGCGGCGTAGGGCTCGAGCGATGCGAGGATCCAGGGCACCGGGTCGGCGCCCAGGAGCGTGCGGGCCCACTCGCGGTTCATGCATCACTGCCGTGTCGGGGGGGACGTCTCGCTACAGGATACGATGCGGAGGGCCGGCGTGCGGACGAGGCGGGTGGAGGCCGGCCGGCCCTCAGCAGCAGTCGCCGCCCCCGCGGGGCCCCTCGCCGCAGCGGGCCTGGGCGGCCTCTCCCGACTCGCCCGGGTCGCATCCGCACGTCGGCGGGCCGCCGAAGACCCAGGAGCGGATGATCGCGCCGGCGCATCCGACGCCGGGCTTGAGCGAGATCGCTCCGGCGGAGCAGTTGAGAGCGCAGGCGCCGCACTCCATGCAGCCGTCGAGGTCGGAGATGCGCACCTTCCTGTCCTCGGCGACGGCGAAGACACCCTGCGGGCAGACCTCCATGCACTCGCGGCACCCGGTGCAGAGTTCGCGGTCGAGCCGCAGGCTGGCGACACCGTCGATGTAGCGGATCTCGCGCATGTCTTCCTTCCTGTCCGACGGCCCCTACCCGGTCCACGCCGAAGCCGTCCACAGCGCCACCGCGACGGCCGCGGCGGCCGCCGTCAGCGGCAGCGAGCGGCGAAGCTCGCGCTCCACGCCGGAGGGCGAGGTGTACGGGGTCGAGCCCGTGAAGTCCACCGCCAGCAACGACGATACCGCCGAGGCGCCCAGCAGTGCCGCGGCCACTTGCAGCGCCGAGCCGCCGAGAACGAGCGCCGCGGCGAAGCCGGCGCCGGCGCCGGCCTGCGCGCCCTTCACCGACAGCGCCCGGCCGGGGATCGTCGGCAGCAGCGCGGGAACGGCGACCGCGCCGGCGAGCACCGCCGCGAGGTAGACGGCGACGGCGCCCAGGCCCCGGGTCGCCAGCGCGTCGAGGGAGACCCCCCACGGACCGGCCGCGGAGAGCGCGGCGAGAGCGGCGGGGATCGCGAGGCGCCAGCCCGACAAGGCCGCGACGAGCTCGACCGGCGCAAGCGCGAGCCGCTCGCGCAGCGTGAAGGTGACGCGCCGCATGTCGGGCGTGGCGACCATGCCGGCGGCGAGGAAGGCGCGCAGCTCGCGGGAGCGCACGGGTCCCCACACCACCCGGTACCCGGCCAGGTCGCGGACCTGCCGCGACGACACGCCCGTCGCGCCCAGCTGCGGCAGCACGAGCGTGGCATGCTCCACGTGGCGCGACAGCCCGGTCTCGGCCACGCGCCGCACGAGCTCGCGTGTCCCGAACGTCCCCTTGCCGGCGGCGCACCACACGTTGACGCCGCGCGTGTCGAGCACGAGCAGCCAGGCGTCCAGCCCCGCGAGGTCGCGTCTCACCAGGTCGAACGTCATCTTGTAGTTCGCCGTCACGATCACCGGCGAGGACGGGCCCGCGTCCCCCGCGCGGTACAGTCCGGGGGCCGCGCGGTAGCCCATCCTTCCGATGCCCCAGCGCACCTTCCACATCCCGATGACGTCACTCGTCCGCAGGCTGGTCGAGACGCGCGGCACCGTGGAGGGCTCATCGGGAGGGGGGCGATGCGCTCGCGTCGAGGGGGTCATGGCCCGGATGATACCGCGTTGCCGTTTGCGGGGGACCCCGGCGGGTATCGAGAAGCGTCGGCGCGCGACGACCCCGGCGGCGAGGAGGAGGTACGAGGCTATGGACGTCATGCTGGTGCTCGCTCATCCGAACGAGCGGAGCCTGAACCATGCGCTCGCGGAGGCCGTCCGCGACGCGCTGACCGCCGACGGCCACAGGGTCTGGTTCCACGACCTCTACGCCGAGGGCTTCGATCCGGTGCTGCCCTCGGCTGAGCTCGAGAGCGGCTGCGAGCTCGAGGGCGCCATGCGGCAGCACTGCGAGCAGCTCGCCAACGCCGACGGGCTCGTCGTGGTGCACCCGAACTGGTGGGGGCAGCCGCCGGCGATGATGAAGGGCTGGGTCGACCGCACCTTCCGCCCGGGGATCGCCTACCGCTTCGAGCAACGCGCGCCGGGCGTCCGGGTGCCGGTGGGCATACTGAAGGCGGAGCGCGCGTTGGTGATGAACACCTCCGACACGCCGCAGTCGCGCGAGTGGGGCGGCCTCGGGGATCCGCTGGAGGCCCTGTGGCGCAACACGATGCTGGGGATGTGCGGCGTCCCGAACGTCCACCACCTGCTGTTCGCGCCCGTGACGACGAGCACCGCCGAGCAGCAGGAGGCGTGGCTCGACGAGGCCCGCACGATCGCGCTCGACCTGTTCGCCGTCGTCACGAGGCCGAGCTGAGGAAGGTGGCTCCCGCGATGGGGATGTACGGGCTCACGGACGAGATCGCCCGCGAAGAGGCCGAGCGGATGCTGGACTCGTACTCCAAGACGCTCTCGGACCTCGGGTACAAGCCGGAGCCGTACCCGGACCTCGAGGGCAAGGTGGGAGGCAACATCTTCGCCGCCGGCAAGTTCGAGGCGCTCAACCACGCGTACTGGATGTGCGGCGAGACGAAGAACTTCCTCCGGCAGGGCCGCGAGGCCAAGGCGCTGCGCTGGCTCGGCTTCATCCAGGGGCTGCTCTTCCTCGGCGGGGTGTTCAGCATCGCCGAGCTCAAAGGGCACAACCGCGGCCGGATCTAGCCGGCGCTGCCGCCGGGTCCCGCGGGCGGCGCCGCCCGCGCGCCCCTCGGGCGCCGCCGAGCGGCGCGCCTACTGCACGCGGATGAGCGAGTCGACCGGCGCGTGCCGGTCGGTCAGCACCGGCACGTCCCCCAGCGGCAGCGGCTTGTCGTAGAGGTCCTCCGCGAAGTCCTCGAAGCC
Organism: Coriobacteriia bacterium; assembly: GCA_014859305.1. Classification (NCBI taxonomy): domain Bacteria; kingdom Bacillati; phylum Actinomycetota; class Coriobacteriia; species Coriobacteriia bacterium. Next base: position 18,686 of record JACUUM010000037.1, on the reverse strand, counting down.
CCGCACCGTCACGCGCCCGCCCACGCGGTCCGCTACGCGGCCGCGCAGCACGCGCTCGGGGATGTCGCTGTCGGTGGCGAGCAGCACGATGTTGCGGATCGCCTCGGGGTCGCGCCTCCGCGCGAGCTGCAGCGGGAAGACCCACTCGTGGCGCCAGACCTCCCCGGCGGTGCGGTAGATGCTGCGGAACAGCTCGCTGCGGCGTCCCTCGATCGCCCCGATCACGTTGTAGGCCACCACGCCGTCGGGGGCGAGCACGGCGTCGATCTCCCGGAAGAACTCGGCGGTGGTGAGGTGGAACGGCAGCGAGTCGGCGTAGTAGGCGTCGACGACCACGATGTCGTAGGCCCCCTCGGCGGTCGCCACGAAACGCCGGGCGTCGGAGACGTGCACGCCGAGGCGCTCGTCCTCGGGAAGCCCGAAGTAGCGGCGCGCCACCTCCACCACGACCGGGTCGATCTCCACGGCGTCGATCGTCACCTCGGGGTAGTCGCGCAGCATGCGCTTGGCGAGCACGCCTCCTCCCAGGCCGAGGACGAGCACGCGCCGCGCGTCGGGCTTGGCGGCCAGCGCGAGGTGCAGGTAGTCGGGGTAGAGGATGTCGGAGGTGTAGCCGTCGGTGAGGTCCACCGCGCTCTGGCGGGAGTCGTCGAAGCGCAGCGAACGGACGCCGTCGAGGTCGGTGACGGCGATGCGGTGGTATTGCGAGTCGGTGCGGAACACGATGCGCTCGCCTCCCGCCATGGTCGCCGGCGGAGTGCTCACGTCCACGAGCATCCCTACCCCGACGAGCGCGCCCGCAACGCCGAGAACGCCGGCGGACGCCCTGAAGAGCCGCCCGGCGGGGCGGCGGACGCCCACGGGCAGCGCCTCGGCGGCCTCCGGCGCGAGCGAGCACGTCCCGCCGAGGACGAGCAGGAGCAGACCCGTGCTCACGATCAGGCGGTCGACCTGCAGCACGGGGATGAGCCAGAAGGCCGTCGCCAGCGTCCCGAGGATGCTGCCGGCGGTCGACAGCGCGTACAGGGCGCCCGCGGTGCTGCCGATCCGCTCGATCCCGCTGTGCGCCGCGATGCGCACGGCGATGGGCGAGACGGTGGCGAGCAGCAGCGCCGGCGCGAAGAACACCGCCGCGGCGGCGGTGAGCGGACCGAGCCGGGGACCGAGCCCGTCGGCCACCGGCAGCACGGCGGCGGCCAGGGGCGGGATCGGGACGGTCAGCGCGCCGGCGCCCAGCACGAGCAGCCCCAGCGTCCGGAGGCTCCCGTACCGGTCGGCTATCCTCCCGCCGAGCCAGTATCCGGCGGAGAGCGCCACCATGACGGCGGTGATGAGGCTCCCCCACACGAAGATCGAGTTGCCCATCACCGGCGCCAGCACGCGCGTGCCGACGATCTCCAGCGACATCAGCGACGCCCCGCACAGCAGCACGACCACGTTGAGCAGCACGGCAGGACTCCCATCGCTTGCGGCCGCGTGCGCTCCCGGCCGAGCGCCGCGCACGGAGATGGTACCGCACGCGGATGGGGCGCGGGTGCTACGGGTATAGGCTCAAGCGTCCCCGGAGGGCGCCGAGGAGGTGCTGCCGCATGATCCGCACGGAGAAGACGATCCTCATCGACCGGCCCATCGAGGACGTGTTCGACTACCTCGCGGACTTCAAGAACGACATGCAGTGGCGCAGCGAGCTGGCCGAGATCCGCCAGACGACCGGCTTCGCCCGCGGGCAGGGGGCGCGCTACGAGCAGCGCCTCACGTGGGGCGACCGCGAGGCCGACGCCGATTTCGAGGTCGTCGAGTACGAGCCCAACCGCCACATCGGCTTCCGGGGGTCCTCGGGCAGCCTCTCGGCACGGGGCGACTACGAGTTGGACGCCGAGGACGGGCGCACGCGCCTTCGCGTGGTCGGCGAGCTGGAGCTCTCCGGGGTGCTGGAGGCTGCCGAGGAGATGATCGGCGATGCCGTGCAGCGGGCCGGCGAGGAGGACCTGCGGCACCTGAAGGACATCCTTGAGAGCCGATGAGGGCGGACGCGGGGAGCGGAGGCTGTCGTGTGGCGTGACGAAGTGGTGGAGGTCGTCGGCGGGCTGAAGCACCTGGCTTGGGGGCCGTCGCACTGCAGGCGCGTGTACTCGATGTCTGCGGAGATCGTGGGGCGGGAGGGCCTGGAGGCCGACGACGACGTGCTCTTCGCGGTCTCGTGGCTTCACGACATCGGCACGTTCCCCGATCACGTGGTGGAGGGCGAGTCGCCCGCCGAGTGCTCCGCTCGCGCGGCCGAGGGGGTACTTCGCGGAACCGACTTCCCGGCCGGGAAGATCCAGGCGGTCACCGACATCATCCGCTCGCACGACTTCGAGCGCCCTCCGCTGCCGCGCACCGAGGCCCGCGTCTTCCACGACGCCGACATGCTCGACTTCATGGGCGCGATCGGCATCACCCGGCTGCTCGCGATCGTCGGGCTCGAGGACTGGACCCCGGACACCCGCGCGGCGGTCGACCAGATGAGCAGCTTCGCCGACGAGCTGCCGGGGAAGCTCGTCCTCGGCGTCGCCCGGCACATCGCGCACCACCGCAAGGCGGAGATGCACGAGTTCCTCGACGAGCTGGGCGAGGAGACCGAGGAGCTCGCGTCGCTGTAGGGCCGCCCTTCGCGCCCGCGCCCGCACCCGCGCCCTTACCGGGCTGCCCCGGATGCCGTAGAATGTCGGGGTCCGGCTCCCCGCGCCGGGCGTTCCGCCCGCCTCGCGGCCCCTCTCCGTGCCCGGGCGACGGCTCGCGCGAACCCCTCAAGGAAGGACCCACCCTCGCGATGAAGCGGCCCCAAGACCTCCGTCCCGACGCGAGCGGCAAGGTGCGGGACCTGTACGACCTCGGCGGCGACAGGCTGCTGATGGTCGCCAGCGACCGCATCTCCGCGTTCGACGTCGTGCTTCCCGACCCCATCCCGCACAAGGGAGAGGTGCTCACGAAGCTCTCGCTGTTCTGGTTCGACAAGCTCCGCGGCATCGTCCCGAACCACCTGCTCTCCTCCGACGTCGGCGACCTGCCGCCGCAGTTCGGCGCGGAGCGCGACCGGCTGCGCGGGCGCTCGATGATCGTGCGCAGGGCCGACGTCTTCCCGGTCGAGTGCATCGTGCGGGGGTACCTGGCCGGCTCGGGCTGGAAGGAGTACCGCGAGGCGGGCACGGTGTGCGGCGAGGCGCTGCTGCCGGGCCTGAAGGAGGCCAGCCTGCTGCCCGAGCCGATCTTCACGCCCTCGACCAAGGCGGCCGACGGGCACGACGTCAACATCCCCGTCGAGGAGATGCTCGACCTCGTCGGCGAGGAGCACGGGAGCGCGATGACGGACGCCTCCGTCGCGCTGTACTCCGCGGCCCGCGAGCACGCCGCGAAGCGCGGGGTCGTCATCGCCGACACGAAGTTCGAGTTCGGGCTCGTCGACGGTGTCGTGACGCTCGTGGACGAGGTGCTCACGCCGGACTCCTCGCGCTTCTGGCCGGCCGAGGGCTACGAGCCGGGCAGGCCGCAGCCGAGTTTCGACAAGCAGTACGTCCGCGACTGGCTCGAGGCCTCCGGATGGGACAAGGAGCCGCCGGCTCCTGCCCTGCCCGCCGAGGTCGTCGCACGCACCGGTGAGAAGTACGTGCAGGCCTACGAGCTGATCACCGGCCGCACCTTCGTGCCCGAGGGGGGGTCGTAGTGGCGCGCCGCAGCCCCGCCAACCCGCGCTACCAGAGACACACCGGGCCGTCGGGCAAGACGCGCCGCAGCGCGTCCTCGGCGAAGGTGAAGCGCGCCGGCGAAGCGCGGGCCGCGAAGCGCACCCGCTTCGGGCTGCCTCCGGCCACGCCCGAGATGAAGCGCTGGCGGAGGATCTGGTGGGCGCTCATCGGCGTCGCGCTGGCGTTCGCCGCCACGATGCTCATCCCCGGCGTCCGCGAGAACCGCGTGCTGGCCACCACCGCCCTGGCGCTCGAGTTCGCCGCGCTGGGGACCGCGATCTACATCGACTGGAAGAGGATCCGGCCGCTCCGTATGGAGCAGATGGAGCGCGCCAAGCAGGAGCGCAAGGCTCGCGAGGGCAAGCGCTAGCACGCGCGGCGGCGCTCGACCGCTCCACCCTGCTTGCCGATGCATCTGGGGGAGGAAGGGGGCCAGGGATGCAGGCGTTGCGTCCGCTCCGGACGATCCGCGGTGAACAGGACGCGTGGTGGTCGGTGCCCGCGAGCGCGGTGTTGGCCGCCACGGGTCTCGGCTTCCCCATGGTGGTGGGGTTCCTCCTCGAGCATCAGTACGACGTGTGGCAGGAGCGCGACCGGGGACTGCCGGACTGGAGCTGCGCTCCCCAGTACATGATGGCGGGGATGCGTCTGCTGGCGGGCGCGGCGCTGATGTCCGGTCCGGCGATCGTGCTGGTCCGTCTCGCGGTGGGCGCGACCGGCGTCGAGCCGGCGTTCCTGCTGCAGGGTCTCTCGGGGCTGCTCGACCCGGGGTCGCTCGACCCGGACTACACGACGCTCGCGCTTCTGATCGCCGGGTTCGGCGCGCTCGCCGGAGGGCTCTACCTCGGGCCGGCCGTCTGCGCGTTCAACGCCCACGGCAGCATCCTGAAGCTCTTCGACGTCCGGGAGATCCTCCTCGGCATCTGGCGCGCGACCACGCCGTACCTGCTCGCCTACGCGCTCACCTCGCTCTCCGGCATCGCGCTCGTGCTGACGGCGCTCGGCATCACCACGGCCCTGTCCGCGCTGCCTTCGCCGCGGATCGCCGTCCAGCTCCTCGTGCTGCCCAACGCGGCGATACTCCTGGCGCTCGCGTCGTGCGACTGGTGGGGGCAGTACATGCGCGAGGTCTACGGCGTGAGCAGGCCCGCCGAGGACCACCCCGCCGGATGGCACCACCTGGAGCCGGCGTGCTCCCCGGAGCCCGCCCCCGGCGGCCACGAGCTGCTTGATGCTTGCGTCGAGGATGCCGCCGCCGACGCGCCCGGCGGCTCCGCCTGACGCGCGCCGGCGGCTCCCCCTGGGGGCCGCGGCCGGCGGCTCCGCCCGACGCCGCCCTCGCGCGCGCTTCCGCTTACCCCGCCGGGCGGGTATCGCTACAATGCGGACGTCCGGCAGGTGGAGGAAAGGACCGCCGCGCATGGCGCGATACGAGATCTTCGTGACGTACAAGAAGGGCATCTTCGACCCGCCCGGCGAGACCGCCCAGCGGGCCCTGCAGAACCTCGGCTACGACGAGGTGACCGGCGTGCGCATCGGCAAGTACATCCGCCTCGAGGTCGACGGCGGTCCCGGCGGGCTCGCCCGCGTCAGGGAGATGTGCGACAGGCTGCTCGCCAACCCCGTCATCGAGGACTACCGCATCGAGGCCGTCGGCGAGGCCGCCGAGGAGGGCGCCTCGTCCGGGGAGGAGGGCGTTTCGTGAGGTTCGGCGTCGTCGTCTTCCCCGGCTCGAACTGCGAGCAGGACGTCGTCCACTCCTGCCGCCACCTCGGACTCGAGGCCGACTACGTCTGGCACGGCGACACCGACCTCACCGGCTTCGACGCCGTCGTGCTGCCCGGGGGCTTCAGTTACGGCGACTACATCCGCACCGGCGCGGTCGCGCGGTTCTCGCCGGTGATGGCCGAGGTCGTCCGCTTCGCCGAGCGCGGCGGCCCGGTGATGGGCGTCTGCAACGGGTTCCAGATCCTCACCGAGGCGCACATGCTGCCCGGCGCGCTGATCCGCAACACCGGGCTGAAGTTCATCTGCCACGGCCAGCCGCTGGTGGTGCAGGACAGCGTGTGCGAGTGGCTCGACCTGCCGGCGGGAACGGTCGTGGACATCCCCGTCAACCACAACGAGGGCAACTACGTGTGTGACCCGCGGACGCTGGAGCGCCTGCGGGCCGAGCGCCGGGTCGTGCTGCGTTACTGCGGCCCCGAGGGCGTGGTGTCCGACGACAGCGCTCCCAACGGCGCCACATGGCAGATCGCCGGCATCTGCAACGAGCGAGGCAACGTCTTCGGGCTGATGCCGCACCCGGAGCGGCGCGTGGACCCGGCACAGGCGCCCGACACCGACGGGCAGGCGTTCTTCACCGCCATCGCGAGGCGGCTGGCGGAGGTGGCCGGGTGAGCGCGCCGGAGGCCACGGAGCGCCCCTGGGACGAGGTCGCGCCCGAGCTCGCCGAGGAACTGGGCCTGAAGCCCGCGGAATACGCGATGGTCGTCCACATCCTCGGCCGCGTCCCCACAGTGACCGAGCTGTACATGTACTCGCTCATGTGGAGCGAGCACTGCGGCTACAAGCACTCGCGAAAGGCGTTGCGCGCGCTGCCGACGGAGGGCCCCGGCGTGCTGCAGGGACCGGGCGAGAACGCCGGCGTCATCAGCGTGGGCGACGGCTGGGCGCTCGCGTTCAAGATGGAGTCCCACAACCACCCCAGCGCGATCGAGCCCTACCAGGGCGCCGCCACCGGGGTCGGCGGCATCATCCGCGACATCTTCACGATGGGCGCCCGCCCGATCGCCTCGCTCGACTCGCTGCGGTTCGGCTCGCTGGACGAGCCGCGCCAGCGATACCTGTTCGAGGGCGCGGTCGCCGGCATCGGCGGCTACGGTAACTGCATAGGCGTGCCCACCGTCGGCGGCGAGGTGTACTTCGAGGACGCCTACGGGGGCAACTGCCTCATCAACGCCATGTCGATCGGGCTGCTGCGCGAGGAGGACCTCACGCGCGCCGTCGCGGCGGGGCCGGGCAACCTGCTGCTGCTCATCGGCTCGACGACCGGCCGCGACGGCATCGGAGGGGCCTCGGTGCTCGCGAGCCAGGAGTTCGACGAGCGCGCCGAGGAGAAGCGCCCCAGCGTGCAGGTCGGCGACCCGTTCACCGAGAAGCTGCTGATCGAGGCGTGTCTGGAGCTGCTCCGGCGCAAGCTGCTCGTGGGGCTGGGAGACCTCGGCGCGGCCGGGCTCACCTCCTCGGCCAGCGAGATGGCGGATCGCGGGGGCGTAGGGCTGGACATCGAGGTCACCCGCGTGCCGCAGCGCGAGGAGGACATGAAGCCCTACGAGATCATGGTCTCCGAGTCGCAGGAGCGGATGCTCGCGGTGGTGACGCCGGAGGACCTGGACGCGGCGAAGGAGGTCTGCGAGCGCTGGGGCCTGCGCTCCACGGTCATCGGCGAGGTGACCGGAACGGGACGGTTCGTGGTGCGCGAGGAGGGCGAGGTGGTGGCGGACATGCCCGCCGCGTCCCTCGCCGGGGACGCGCCGGTCTACGACCCGGAGGCGGCGCGCCCCGCCTACCTGGACGAGGTCCAGGCGTTCGACCCGCTCGCGCTTCCGCACCCGGTCGGCCGCGCCGAGCTCGCCGGGACGCTGCTGGAGCTGCTCGCTTCGCCGAACGTGTGCTCTCGCCGGTGGATCTGGGAGCAGTACGACCACGAGGTCATGCTCAACACCCTCGTGCTGCCGGGCTCGGACGCGGCCGTGCTGCGCGTGGGCGAGCCCGGCCGGGGCGAGGTCACCCGGCGCGGGATAGCCGCCTCGACCGACTGCAACGGGCGCTACTGCTACCTCGACCCCTACGTCGGCGCCCAGATCGCCCTCGCCGAGGCGGCGCGCAACGTCAGCTGCTCCGGCGGCCGCCCCGCCGCCGTCACGGACTGCCTGAACTTCGGGTCGCCCGAGAAGCCCGAGGTGTTCTGGACGTTCCTCGAGTCGGTCCGAGGGCTGGCGGACGCGTGTCGCGCCTTCGGCGTGCCGGTGGTCTCCGGCAACGTCAGCTTCTACAACGAGAGCTTCGGCGAACCGATCCACCCGACGCCGACCGTGGGCATGGTCGGACTGCTCGACGACGTCGGCAAGCACACCACCATGGCGTTCAAGGACGCCGGCGACGTGGTCGTGCTGCTGGGCGAGACGCTGGCGGAGCTGGGGGGCAGCGAGTACCTCGAGGTCGCGCACCGCAAGGTGGCCGGGCGTCCTCCCGCGATCGACCTCGGCCTGGAGCGTGCCGTGCAGGAGACGGTGCGCGAGGCCATCGGCGCGGGCCTGGTCAAGAGCGCGCACGACTGCTCCGAGGGAGGCGTCGCGGTCGCGCTGGCCGAGTCCTGCATCGCCGGGGGGGTCGGCGCCGAGGTGCACCTGGACGACGGCCTGCCGCCGGCGGTGTCGCTGTTCTCCGAGACGCAGAGCCGCGTGGTGGTGACGTGTGCCGAAGCGGACGCCGAGGCGCTGCTCGAGCTCGCCCGCGGGCGCCGGGTGCCCCACTCGGTCCTCGGCGAGGTGGGCGGGGAGGCGCTCGTCATCGGCGAGAAGCTGGAGGCGGGCCTGGAAGAGCTCCGCGAGGCGTACGAGCCGACGCTCGCCCGTCGCGTGAGCGGCACGGTGTTGCAGAGCGAGGAGTTGCGGGAGGGGTGAGGTCGCACGAAGCTTCACCGCCACCGCCTCTCACCCGGCATTCCGCACACGTTCGCCGGTGACCCGCGGGGTCGCGGCAGGGACCGCCGAGGGGCCCGTTGAATCCCTCCTGCAAGGACCCCGATGCGGAACGGCGCGGGCATGACCGACGAGACCGATCGCAACGAGGCCCGGCGCATCGCCCTCTACGAGGCCGTGCAGAGGCGTCGGGTCGTGACGCACGCCCTGCGCTACGCCTGGCGCGACGGCACGCTGGAGGTGGAGACCGCGGCTCTCCTCCTGTTGGCCGCTCTGGTCGCCCTGGCGGTCGAGCGGATACCGGCGGCGGGATGGCTGCGCGACGCGGAGATCTGGGTGCTGGCGCTCGTGCTGCTCGGCCTCACCTCGCTGGTCGAGGTGCTCGCCGGCGGGTTCCGCAACCACATCAGCCAGGGCGTGGGAGGGCTGGTCGGAGGTCCGGCGGTCGAGCGCCGGCACGTGGCCTCGGGGGCGCTGTCCGCGTCGGTCTGCGTCGCGATAGCCGTCGCCTCGCTGCTGTGGTGGCGCGAGGCCGGGCCGGGGACCCCGCTGCCCCTCGGGTTGCTCGGCGGGGCACTCGGCGCCGCGGGCGCCGTCCTGGCGGCGGCTCGGGCGACGGAGCGGCTCGCGCTGGCGGGAGCCGCGGTCGCGCTCCTGGGCGGGGGCTGGGACCTCCTGCTCGTCGCGGGCCTCGCCGCCCCGGAGAGCGTGTTGCCCTACGGGCTCGCCACCATGAGCGTCGTTCCCCTGGTCTCGGGGCTCCTCGGCTTCCATCAGTACCGCCGCGACGTGGACCTGAACCACGACGGCTACGTGCGTGAGGCATCGGCGCTGCTGGCCGAGGGCCGCACGGCGCAGAGGGCGGTGGCGGCCGAGACGCTGGGCCGCCTGGGAGGCCTGGAGGTCGTCGAGCCGCTGCTCGCCGCGCTCGCGGACCCCGAGGAGGACGTGCGGCTCTCGGCGGCCTTCGCGCTCGCCGAGATGCGGGACCTCGTCCCCGCGCGCCTGCTGGGGCGGCGGCTCGACCTGCGGGGGTTCGAGCCGGGCGAGCGCGTGCCCGACAGCGACGCCCGGGAGGTCGAGCACCTCGCCACGCTGGAGTGGCAGGACATGGTCGCCGCCACCTATCGCACCGCGTCGCGATCGCGTCCCGAGCTGCTGGACGGACTCATGGCCGCGACGGAGCCGGGACAGCCCGGTCCCGTCCGCCGCACCGCGGCGCTCGTGCTCGGCGAGACTCGCGAGCCGCGGGCCGTGGCCCACCTCGTGGACGCGCTGACGCGGCGTCCCCAGGAGATGCGGGGCGAGATCCGCTCCGCCCTGGCGTGGACGGGGCGCGCGGGCGCCGAGGCTCTCGCCGCGATGGCCGGAGACTCCGACGAGGTCGTGCGCCGCGAGGCGGCCGAGGCCCTCCTGCGACTCGTGGCCTTCTCGCGCGTGATCTACCACTCCCGTCTCGAGCAGCGCGCGCTCGACGACGTCGCGCAGGGTTCGGCGGAGGCGCAGGATCCCGCCGAGGAGTGGGCGCTCATCTCGGCGACCGCGAGGGCGGCGTTCGAAGCCGCCTCGTCCGATCCCGACCCCGCGGTCAGGAAGGCGGCGAGGGCCGCTCTGGAGCTCGTCGCCTAGCCCCTCGGCGGCGACGCGACCCTGCGGCCAACCGGGCCCGGTCCGCCCTCGGGTACATTCACGGTCATGGGGGCGGGGCCCGATATCGACGCCATGAAGCGCGCGGCCGCGGAAGCGGCGCTGCGCTACGTCCGCGATCACGCTCTCATCGGCGTCGGGCACGGAAGCACGGCGGCCGCTTTCGTCGAGGCCCTTGCCGCCTCGGGGCACGTGCTCAAGGCGGCCGTCGCGGCCTCCGAGGCGACCGCGCGGCTGCTGCGCGAGCACGGCGTGGCGGTCGTGCCCCTCGCCGAGGTGCGTGAGCTGCCCGTGTACGTGGACGGCTGCGACGAGGCCGACCGGTGCCTTCGCCTCCTGAAGGGGGTGGGCGGCGCGCACACCCGCGAGAAGCTCACCGCCATGCGCGCCGCGCTCTTCGTGTGCGCGGCCGACGAGACGAAGCTCGTCGAGCGTCTCGGACGCGGGCCGGTGGCGGTGGAGGTCACCCCGCACGCGCTGGACGCCGTCGCCGAGGCCCTGCGCGACCTCGGCGGCGACTCCTTCGTCCGCCCGGGCTTCCTGACCGACGACGGCAATCCCGTCCTCGACGTCACGGGACTGGACGTCGGCGCCGACCCCGCGGCGTTGGAGCGCGAGATCGACGCCATCCCGGGCGTGGTGGATTGCGGCATCTTCGCGCTGCGCCGCGCGGACGTGCTTCTCCTCGGCACCTCGGAGGGCGTTCGCACGCTCCGATACCGCCGCTAGCGGCGCCGGAGGACCTGCCGGCCGGCCCCGCGGGCGGTTTTCCGCGCCCTCCCGCGTGGGAAGTAACCACCCGGACACGCGGGCCGCGCGCCGCGCGCCCGCGCAAGGGACACCGACGGCCGAGGGCCGAGAGGAGGCGCCGGAGATGGCGGAGGACATGGAGCGCGGAGCGAACCCCGAGGAGGGTCCGCGCCGCGAGGAGGCGGGGATGGAGGGCGGCGACGGTCACGGCGAGAAGAGCCGGCTCGCGGCCGGCGCCGTGACCGCCGAGCACGTCAACGTCAACGGCCTGGTGGGTTACACGCACTCGGAGCAGGACGCCACCGTGAAGGGTGCGAGCGGCGCGGTGGTCGCCGGGCACGACGCCAAGGTCAGCGGCGCCGCCGCGGCCTTCGTGGCCGGGGGCGGGATGACCGTGACCGGAGGCGGCGGGCCGGTACTGGTCTCGGGCGGGGCGCTCGACCTGAGCAAGGGCGCCGGCGCGTTGCTCGTCTCGCGTAAGGCGACCGTCCGGGACAACGGGTTCGTCGGCATAGCCCTGACGCGCAAGCTCAAGGTCAAGGACGGCGGGCGCGTGATGATCACCGCGCTCCCGGCCGTGCTCATGGGCGTGGCGTTCGGCGCCGCGTTCGCGCTCGTGGCGGAGCTCGTGCGCGGGATGACGACGCCGAGGAGGCCCTGGCAGAGGAGCCCGCTGGAGAAGGCGACGCACGACATCGAGCGGCGCGCCCGCAAGCTGGTGAGGCGCGGAGAGCGCCTGGCGGACGAGGGCGCGCGGATGGCCCGCCGGCGAGCGCGCGAGGCGCGGTCCTCGGCACGGAAGGGCGTGCGAGAGGTCCGGTCCTCGGCGCGGAAGGGCGTGCGCGAGGCGCGGTCCTCGGCACGGGAGCTCGCGCACCGCTGAGGCGGTCCTGCGCCCCCTCCGCCGCCGCGCGTCCCAGGACGCGCGCCACGAGAGCCCGGACGCGCGGTGAGCGGGGACACGAGCCGGTCGCGCTACTCCATGGCGAGCACGGGCTCCGGCCCGTAGGTGGCCGCCTCGCCCTCGGTCTCCCACTTGCCGCAGCGGCCGCCCCAGCGCGCCAGCACCTCTCCGTGCGCCTTGACCTGCACGATCTCGCAGTTGTTCGCGCAGCCCTTGCAGTGGAAGCTCGACGTCGAGTACTCGATGGCCGAGGCCTCGAAGCCCTTGAACGACGTGGTGGCCGGCATCCCGCGGCGCTCCAGCCCGCGGGCGTGCTCCTCGGCGAGCAGGGCGGATCCCACGGCGCCCATCACGTCGTGGAACTCCGGCACGGCGACCTCGCACCCCAGCGCCTCGCCGAAGGCCCGGATCATGCCCCGGTTGGCCGCCACCCCGCCCTGGAACACGACCGGGGGCTCCACGTTCTTGCCCTTGGCCAGGTTGTTGAGGTAGTTGCGCACGAGCGACTCGCACAGCCCGAAGACGATGTCCTCGGTGCGGTAGCCGACCTGCTGCTTGTGGATCATGTCGCTCTCGGCGAACACGCCGCAGCGCCCCGCGATGCGCGCCCCGCGCTCGCTCCGCAGCGCGTAGTCGCCGAACTCCTCGATGGGGATGCCGAGGCGTGTGGCCTGGTGGTCGAGGAAGCTGCCCGTGCCCGCCGCGCAGACCGTGTTCATCGCGAAGTCCGTCACCACGCCTTCCCGCAGCAGGATGAGCTTGCTGTCCTGGCCGCCGATCTCGAGCACGGTGCGCGCCTCGGGGACGACGTGCAGCGCCGCCACGGCGTGCGCGGTGATCTCGTTCTTGACCACGTCCGCGCCGGCGACCACGCCGGTGAGCTTGCGCGCCGAGCCCGTCGCTCCCACGCCGAGGACGTCGGGCTCCTCGCCGTCTCCGAGCGCCTCGAGCAGCTCCTCCAGGCCGCGCTGGACGGCGCGGATAGGGTCGCCCTGCGTGCGCCGGTAGACCTTGCCGAGGACCTGCAGGTCCTCGCTCAGCAGCACCAGGTTGGTGGAGACGCTCCCGACGTCGATGCCGAGGTACCCTCGCACTCGCTCCTCCTTCATCGCGCGGCCCCCGCCGCGCGTCGGCCGTGTGCGGTCGGCGGCTCGAGGACCGCCTCGTCGCTCCCGCGGCCGACCCCGGCCGCCGCTCGGGCCCGCCGGCTTCGCAGCAGGTCGACGAAGGCCTCCAGACGCGTGTGCACGCCGGCCTCGCCGGACTGCTCGTCTATGACCAGCGTGAGCACCGGGATGTCCTCGCGGGCCGACACGTTGGGCAGGATCGACTTGGCGATCGTGTCCGGCATGCAGGTGAACGGCATGACCTGGACGATCCCGTCGAACCCGTCGCGCTTGGCCAGCACCGTGCGCCCGATGGTGACGCGCCCCTCGCCGCCGACCGTGTGCTCCAGGTACGGCGCCGCCGCTGCCGCTATCTCCTCGGGGGTGCGCCCGTCGAGGTGCTTCTTCTTGCCGGGACCGATCCAGTCCGTCAGGCACGTGCCGCGCTCCACCAGCACGTCTCGCGACCCGAGGAACCGCTCCAGCTCCAGGTTCGCGAACGGCTCCAGCACCATGTAGAACTCGCCGAGGAGCGAGACGCGCAGCACGTCGGCGTCCTCGCGCACCGGCACCGCCTCCACCAGCGCGACCGCCTCGGCCTCGGCGGCATCGATCTCCGCCGGCGTCACCGCGGCCCGCAGCAGCTCGAGCCCGCGCAGCCGAGCGCGGTCCGTCGCGCGATGCTCGGCCTCCCTGCAGCGCACGCGCAGCACGGCCGCCTCGAGCCGGTCGATGGCCAGCGCCTTGCGGTACGTGGTGCGGTACGCCTCCAGCATCGCGCGCCATCCGCACCCCGGCGCGAGCTTGCGCAGTGTGCGGAGGAAGGATATCCAGCCGTAGGCGGGCGGCTCGAGGATCACCGGCTCGAACTCGTACCCCAGGCGCTGCAGCACGCGGCGCTGCAGGTCGGCGTAGTAGCCGAAACGGCACGGCCCCACCCCGCCGAGCATCAGCGTGGCGTCGGCTCCCGCCTCCAGGCCCTCCATCAGGTTCCCGAGGGTGACCTTCAGCGGCAGGCAGGCCGCCTCCGGGGCGTAGCGCGCTCCCAGCTCGACGGTGCGGCGCGTCGTGGGCGGAGCCGGGAAGTAGTCCACCCCCGTGCGCGCGAACAGGTCCTCGAGCAGCATGTCGATGGTCCCCATGTGCGGGGTCGTCACCTTCACCGCCGCACCCCCGCGCTCACGCGCCCGCCTCGGACAGCACGGGCCGCCCGTGCCGGCGCCCCAGCATGTCGACGAACGCCTCGATCCGCGTGACGAAGCCGGCCTCGGCGCCGTGCTCGTCCATCACCAGCGACAGCAGCGGGACGGCTCCGCGCTTCCCCTGGGCGGCGGCGTCCTCGATGAGCACCTCGACGAAGCTGTCGGGGCCGCACGCGAAGGACAGCATGTAGATGACGCCGTCCACCAGCCCCCGGTCGACCCAGTGCTGCACCGCGCCCACCAGGCGCTCCTCACAGCTCCAGAACAGCGGCTTCGGCAGGCTGCCCGCCGCGTGGCGCAGCCTGGAGCGGGACAGCATGTCGGGCGTCAGCACCTCGATGCCGCGCTCGGCGAGGCGCCTCAGCACCTGGTTGCTGGTGTGCGTGTCGTAGATGTTGTACGGGTGCCCGGCCACCCCTACACGCAGCGGGCGCCCCCCGGCGAGGTCCTCGCGGCCTTCCGGCAGCCGCAGCAGCTTCCCGGTGCGCATCTCGTGCTCGTGGCGCCGGTAGGCCGCGACACCGCGCGCCAGCCCCACCACGCTCTGCTTCGGCGTGGCACCGAGCTTCTCGCCGGTCGCGACGGCCTCACGCACCAGCGCGCGCCATCCGCGCCGCAGGTCGATCAGCGGCGCGACGACGACCGACGTCAGTCCGTGAGCCCTGCTCATGTCCGGCAGGCCGAGCAGCTTGGGGCAGGTGAAGGTCCTGCGCCGCATGCTGACCACACGCGGCACGAATATGACGTCCACCTCGCCGTCCAGCTCGACGACATGCCCGAAGAACGTCTTGACCGGCAGGCACAACTCGTTCTCCCCGACCTCCACCCCCCGCCGCAGGGTCTGCTCCGTGGTGGCTCCCGACCGCACGACCTCGCAGCCGCACGACTGAAGGAACGCCTTCCACGCAGGGTAGTGGTCGTAGTAGAGAAGCGCCTGCGGGATCCCTACCCGCACCGCCATCCGTCTTCCCTCGATGTCCGGCGCCGCTCGCGCGGCGCTCCCTCCATAGCGACGCACAGTATACCTACCCGGGCCGTGTCCGTGTGTGTCGGAGCCGTGAAGACCGGGGTCCGGCATGGTATCCTGTATCGTCCGCCGGCCCCCCGACCTCCGGCGGCTAGCGAGGACATCGACTCCATGCTGCACCACCAGGACTGGGTCCTCAGCGACAGCCCAGAGCACCCCGAAGAGGCGTGCGGGGTCTTCGGCGTGTACGCGCCCGGCGAGGACGTCGGGCGGCTCGCGTACTTCGGCCTGCACGCCCTGCAGCACCGCGGCCAGGAGTCCGCCGGCATAGCCGTGGCGGACGGCCACACGCTCACGGTCACCAAGAACCTCGGGCTGGTCGCACAGGCGTTCAAGGAGCACGACCTGGACAGCCTGCAGGGCCACATCGCCGTCGGGCACACCCGCTACTCGACCACGGGCGCCTCCACGATCTGGGAGAACTCGCAGCCGATGCTCTCCTCCATCGGGCCCAACACCATCGCGCTCGCGCACAACGGCAACCTCGTGAACACCCTGGCGCTGCGGGACGAGCTCTCCGGCAACGGCCTCTCGTTCCGCTCGACGACGGACTCGGAGGTGCTGGCGCGTCTCGTCGACCACTACACGCAGGAGCAGGACTCGATCCGAGGGGGCATCCGGGAGACGATGGGGGTCATCCGCGGGGCCTACTCGGTCGTCCTGATGACCGAGGAGGCGCTGTACGCGTTCCGCGACCCCAACGGCATCCGGCCGCTGGTGCTGGGCCGCCTGGGCGAGAGCGGATGGGTGGTCTCCAGCGAGACGTGCGGCCTGGACATCGTCGGCGCCCGGCCCGAGCGCGAGGTGCGCCCGGGCGAGATGATCAAGATCGGTCCCGAGGGCTTCTACTCCGAGCAGGCCGTGCCCGCGGGGAGGCCGAGCCTGTGCATCTTCGAGTTCGTGTACTTCGCGCGCCCCGACAGCGTGCTCTACGACTGCAACCTCTACGAAGCGCGGCGCCGCATGGGCGCGGCGATGGCGCGCGGCGACGAGGTCGAGGCGGACCTCGTGATCGGCGTGCCGGACTCCGGCGTCCCGGGCGCGGTGGGCTTCGCGCAGGCCAGCGGCATCCCGTTCGGCGAGGGCCTGGCGAAGAACCGCTACATCGGACGGACGTTCATCTCCCCGAGCCAGACGCTGCGCCAGCAGGGCATCCGGCTCAAGCTCAACCCGCTCCGGCACGCCATCGAGGGCAAGCGCCTCGTGGTGGTGGACGACTCGATCGTACGCGGCAACACGACCAAGAAGCTCGTGGCGCTGCTTCGCGAGGCGGGCGCGGCCGAGGTGCACATGCGCATCACGTCGCCCCCGGTCAGGTGGCCGTGCTTCTACGGCATCGACACCGACACGCAGGAACAGCTCATCGCCGCGACCAAGTCGGTGGAGGAGGTGCGCGCCTTCATCGGCGCCGACTCGCTGGCGTACCTCTCGATCGAGGATATGGTCGCCTCGATCCGCAAGCCCGCCGAGGAGTTCTGCCTCGCGTGCTTCGACGGCGACTACCCGGTGGCGGTCCCCGAGGCCACCAAGCGAGGCAAGTTGCGGCTGGAGGCCGCCACCGAGGGCCACCCGGCGGGCTGCTGAGAGCGGATGCCCGCCCTCGCCGAGGCCCTCGCCGCGGGAGTCGCCCTCGCCCTGCGCTACAACCCCCTGCTGTCGTTCATCGGGCCGCCCGTGGCCGCCGCCCTGGCCGTGCGCAGCCCCCGGCGGCACTCCTTCCTCGGCGTGCCGGGCCTGGCGCTGATGGCCGCGTGGGTCATCGGGGACGGCGTGCGCGTGGCCGGGCAGGCGCGCGCCCTCGGTGAGGGCGGCGGCTCGGTCGCCGGCGCTCTGGCCGTGGCCGTCTGGGCGCTCGGAGGCTTCGCGGCGGGCTATGCGCTGCCCGCGTGGGCGGGGGCGTTCGTGGGGCGGCGCGTGACCCACGGGACGGGATGGCTCTCTGCCGTGAGCATCTCGCTCGTGGCCGCCGGGGCGGTCGCCGCCGTGGCCGGCCGGCTGGCCGGGTAGCGCGCGTGGTAGCCTTTCGTCGTCGGCACACCGGTCACGGAAGCGATCCCCGAATGCCCCGGAACCCCGTCTCGGCTCCCGCCCGGACCCTCCTGGCCGTCCTGGTCGCCGCCTCGCTCGCGCTCCCCGCGGCGGCGGCCGGTGAGCCCCCCGGGCCGCGTCCGACCGCGGACGCCGGCGGCGCGGCGGCGCGCGAGATCCCCCCGCTTCCCGGCCCGCCGCCCTCAGCCGTGCCGGCCGAGGACGACCCGGCACGCATAGCGGTCAAGCCCGCGAGCGGCGTAGGAGACAAGGCACTGTCGGCCGAGGTCGCCCGTCTTGGCGGCCGCGTCGGCAGGACGCTGCCGCGGATCGGCTGGACCGCGGTCGAGGTCCCGCCGGGGCGCGCTCGGGAGGTCGCCGCCGGGCTGAAGGCGAGAGGCGTCGTGTCAGAGGCGGCTCCCGACAGGCGGGTCCACCTGGCGCACGTCCCCGACGACCCGCTCTTCCCGGAGCAGTGGTCGCTGCGCAACACGGGCCAGCGGGACGGGACCGCCGGCGCCGACATCGGCGCTCCGGAGGCCTGGGACATCCACACCGGCTCCTCGGACGTCGTCGTGGCCGTGTGCGACACCGGCGTCGACCTCACGCACCCGGACCTCGCCGCGAACGCGTGGACGAACCCGGGCGAGATACCGGGCAACGGGATCGACGACGACGGGAACGGCCTCATCGATGACGTCAACGGGTGGGACTGGTACAACGGCGACGAGACCGTGTACGACCCCTCCGACGGCGACTCGCACGGGACGCACGTCGCCGGGACGATCGGGGCGGTCGGGGGCAACGGGATCGGCGTGGCCGGCGTCAGCCACGAGGTGAGCATGATGGCGCTGAAGTTCATCGGCCCCCACGGCGGGAGCCTCATCGACGCGGCCGAGGCCGTCTTGTACGCGACAGACCACGGGGCGCGGGTCATCAACCACTCGTGGGCTTCCCTCGGCGCCGAACCGTACTTCGACGACGCGCTCGCCTACTCCGCCGCCCGCGGCGTCCTCAACGTGGCCGCGGCGGGCAACCGGGCCGTGAGCCTCGAGGGTGTCGACTTCTTCCCGGCCTCCTCCGAGGCGACGAACGTCATCGCGGTCGCGTCGAGCACCCGGTACGACACGCTGTCGTACTTCTCGAACTGGGGGTCGACGAAGGTGCACCTCGCCGCGCCGGGCAGCGAGATCACCTCCACCGTCCCCGGTTCCTACGGCAGCAAGAGCGGCACCTCCATGGCGGCGCCCCACGTGACCGGCGCCGCCGCGCTGGCCATGGCCGCGAGACCGGGGGCGAGCGCCGCCGAGGTGCGATCGCGGCTGCTCGACACGGTCGACCGGTCGGCCTGGCTGTGGGGATGGGTGGCGAGCGACGGGCGGCTCGACGCGGCCGCGGCACTGGCCGAGGAGTTCGCCGCCGCGCCCAGCGGGGTCGTCACCGTGACCCCCCAGGCCTTCGAGGCCGGCCGGGTCGGCGAGGTCGTCTGGGGCCCGGCGCCGTGGACGGCGGCGGGGACGGCCTACGAGATCCAGGCCGGCGTACGCTCGCTCGCGCTCGACGAAGGGTTCGAGACCGGTCTGGACGGGTG
>JACUUM010000036.1 GCA_014859305.1 Coriobacteriia bacterium | reverse complement strand
CGGCCAGAGCCGCCATGAACTCCTTGGCGAGAGAGGTGTCGAACGTCCCGATCAACTCGATCGGGAGGTCCACCTCGTACGTGAGGCCGCCCCGGCCCGAGACGTCGACGGCGCACGCCACGAGCGCCTCGTCCATCGGCACGAGCGCGGAGCCGAACCTGCGGATGCCGCCCTTGTCCCCGAGCGCCTCGGCGAGGGCGAGGCCGACGCAGATGCCGACGTCCTCCACGGTGTGGTGTGCGTCGACCTCCACGTCGCCGGTCGCTCGTACGGTGAGGTCGAGCAGAGCATGGCGCCCGAGGGCCTCCAGCATGTGGTCGAAGAAGGGCACGCCCGTGGCGACGTCGGTCGCTCCCCGGCCGTCCAGGGACAGCTCGACGACGACGTCCGTCTCCGACGTCCTGCGCTCGATGCGTGCGGTCCGCTCCATCGCGCTCCTCCTAGCCCCGGCGGCGTTCGCCCGCGGGCGACCCGGGGATCTCGGAGGCGCGCCTCTCGGCGAGCACGGCCTCCACCGCCTTCAGGAACCGCTCGTTCTCCTCCTGGGTGCCCACCGTCACCCGAAGGCAGTCGGCCAGCCCCGCCGAGCGCGAGAAGTCGCGGATGAGCACCGAGTGCCCATGCAGCAGGTCGCGCCAGAGCGCCGAGGCGTGCTCCACGCGGAAGAGCACGAAGTTCGCCTCCGTCGGGAAGACGGTCACGCCGGGCAGCGACGACAGGCCGTGCAGCAGCACTTCGCGGTTCCGGATGATCTCGCGCACCCCGGCCTCGAAGCCGGCGCGCTCGCGGAAGACCATCGACGCCACCGATTGGCTGAACCGGTCCACCGAGTAGGGCTGGCGCACCTTGGTGAGCTCGCGCACCACGTCCTCGTGGGCGAGCAGGTAGCCGACGCGCAGGCCGGCGAGCGAGAACGCCTTGGAGAACGTCCGCAGGATCACCAGGTTGGGATGGCGCTCCATGTGCGGGCGCATCGTGTGACGGCTGAACTCGAAGTACGCCTCGTCCACGAGCACGAGCGCGTCCGTGGCGTTCAGGATGTCGATGAGCACCGTCTCGGGGGTGAGCGTGCCGGTGGGGTTGTTGGGGTGCGACACCACCACGATGTCGGCGTCCCCGCCCGCGAGGCGCTCCAGGGCAGCGTCGGCGTCCACGGAGAAGTCCTCGCGGCGCGGGACGGCCAGCAGCCGGGTCCCCGTGACCCGGGCGTCGATGGCGTACATCGTGAAGGTCGGCGGCATGTCGAGCAGCGTCCGGCCCGGTCCACCCCAGGCGAGCAGCAGGTCGAGGATGAGCTCGTCGCCGCCGTTGCCGACCAGCACGTTCCCGCGCTCCAGCCCGTTGGCCTCGGCGATCAGGTCGCGAAGCCCGTTCGCCAGCGGGTCGGGATAGCGGTTGAAGCCGACGGCACGGAGCCGGTCGGCGATCTTGTCGGTGATCTCGCCGGGCAGGTCGTGCGGGTTCTCGTTGGAGGCCAGCACCACCTCGGCCCGCACGTCCTTGGCGTCGTAGGGGACGAGCTCGGCGAGATCGGTCCTCGGCGGTCGCAGTCGGTCCACGCTCAGCGCTCCTCCACGTCCAGCGTCGCCTGCAGGCGAAGTGCCACGGCGGCGGCGTGCGCGTCCAGGCCTTCGGCCTCGGCGATCGTGAGCACGACGGGTCCGTCGATCTCCAGGGCCTCCAGCGAGTACGAGATCACGGATGACCTCTTGACGAAGTCGTCGACCGACAGCGGGCTGGAGAAGCGGGCCGTGCCGCCGGTGGGCAGGACGTGGTTGGGCCCTGCCACGTAGTCCCCGACGCTCTCGGGCGTCCAAGGGCCGAGGAAGATCGCACCCGCGTTGCGGATCGAGCCGAGCAGCTCCAGGGGCTCCACGACCTGCAGCTCGAGGTGCTCGGGGGCGATGACGTCGGCGGTCTCGACGGCGGTCTCCAGATCCGGGCAGACCACGA
This sequence comes from Coriobacteriia bacterium, assembly GCA_014859305.1. NCBI lineage: Bacteria > Bacillati > Actinomycetota > Coriobacteriia > Coriobacteriia bacterium. Next base: position 26,614 of record JACUUM010000036.1, on the reverse strand, counting down.
CGAGCCCGTTGTCGACCAGCGAGCGCCGGATGACGTCGCCCCGCGGCGCCTGCTCGAGCAGCTCCGCCAGCGCCGCCTCGACCTCGTCGGGCAGCGAGGGGTCGGTGGTGACGAGGTAGCTCGCGGCGCGCGGGTCGTGCTCGGCCTGTGCCATCAGGTCGATCGCCACGAACGCGGGCACGGCGGACTCGTCGGCGAGCACGAGCACCTCCGAGGGGCCCGCGAGCATGTCGATCCCCACCTCGCCGAGGACCAGCTTCTTGGCCGCGGTCACGTACGCGTTGCCGGGACCGACGATCTTGTCCACTCGCCGGATGCTCTCGGTGCCGAACGCGAGGGCCGCCACCGCCTGGGCGCCGCCGACGCGGTATATCTCGTCCACGCCGGCCTCCACCGCCGCCGCCAGCGTGAAGGGGTTCACCGACCCGTCCGCGTCCGGCGGGACGACCATCACGATCTCGTCCACGCCCGCCACCACGGCGGGGAGGGCGTTCATCAGCACCGAGCTCGGGTAGCAGGCGCGCCCGCCGGGGACGTAGATGCCCACCCGCTCGATCGGGGTGACCTTCTGGCCGAGGAAGACGCCGCCGTCGGTCGTGAACCACGACTGCGGCACCTGCCGCCGGTGGAAGTCCTCGATCGCGACCGCCGCCGCCCCGATGGCCCCCACGAACTCGTCTCCGACGAAGGCCAGCGCGGCCTCGATCTCCTCGTCGGGCACCCTCAGCCCGGTCAACTCCGCCTTGTCGAACGTGGCGGTGTACTCGCGCAACGCCGCGTCGCCACGGGCGCGAACGTCCTCGACTATCCGCGAGGCCACGTTGAGCACCTCGGCGTCGATCCCCCCGCTGCGCCCGAGCCGGCGCTCGTCGACGCGTTCCCCGCGGGCAAGCTCGATCCGTCGCATCAGCTTCACTCGGTTCCCCTTCTCGGGACCTGCGGCCACGGGACGTGCCGGCGCCCCGCCCCGCCTATTCTAGCGGCAGCGCCGCCTCCAACGCCGAAGCCAGCTCCACCATAGCCTCGCCGCGCGTCCGCAGCGAGGCGGTGTTCGCCACGAACCGCGCCGTGGAGACCGCCACCTCCTCGACCACACGCAGCCGGTTCTCGCGCAACGTGGTGCCGGTCGCGGTCACGTCCACCACCTGGTCGGCCAGACCGATCAGCGGCGCGATCTCGATGTTGCCGTGCAGCTTCACGATCTCGACCTGAACGCCGGCGGCCGCGAAGTGCTCCTCGGTCACCCGAGGATACTTCGTCGCCACCCGGATCACGCCCAGGTGCCGGTAGTGCTCGGCGACCCTCTCGGCGGCGCCCTCGGGCTCGGCCACGACGAACCGGCACCCCCCGAATCCGAGGTCGAGCACCTCGACGACGTCGAGCCCGGCCTCCATGAGCACGTCCTTGCCCGCGATCCCCGCGTCCACCGCCCCGTACGCCACGTACACGGGGATGTCGGTCGGCTTCGCTATCACGAACTCGATCCGCCGCGCCCGCACCGTGAGCTGCCGGCCCGCCTCCCCGAGCCTTCCGGGGTCGATCCCCGCGGCTCGCAGCAGCCGCACGCTGTCGGCGAACAGCGCTCCCTTGGGGACGGCGAGGCGCAGCCCGGCCCGGCGCAGCCCCTCGGCCGTCACGGCGCCACCCCCCCGGGCGGCGCCTCCGGCTCCCCGCCCCGCCCGCCGAGGAGCGTCAGCCCCGTCCCCTCGGCCAGCAGAGCGCGCGCGCCGCGACTCGCGGCCAGCGCGGCCACCTCGGCGGCCGGCGCTCCCGCGAGCAGCTCGACGCGGCGGCCGGCCCGGCGCAGCCCCGCCGCCGCCGCGAAGGCCGCCGCGGACGGACCGCCGACCACGTCGTCGGTCCCGCGCGCCACCGGGACGGCGCCGTGCTCCTCCGCGGCGATGTGCAGCCGCTCGAGCCCGAGAGCGAAGCCGGCGGCCGGCGCCGGCACCCCGAACGCGGCCAGCACGTTGTCGTACCGACCGCCTCCGCCCACCGGCGCGCCGACGCCGGGCGCGTAGACCTCGAGGACCAGACCCGTGTAGTACTCGAAGCCGCGCACGACCCCGAAGTCGATCGCGGCCCAGCTCTCGAGTCCCAGGACGGCCAGCGCCTGCCACACGGTCGCCAGGCCGTCCAGCGCGTCGTCGCAGCCCAGCCCGGCCACCAGCTCCCTGCATGCCTCGACGGCCTCGCCGCCTCCTCGGAGCCGCGGGACCGCCCGCAGGCCGCGGGCCACGTCGGGCGGTACCCCTGGGGCGGAAGCAAGCGCGTCGATGCCGACGAGGTCGCGGGCGTGCGCGGCCGCCGACACACCCGCGCGCCACTCCTCGCCCGCGCCGCCGGCCTCGATCAGCGCGTTCAGCACCCCCACCGTGCCGACGGCCACCACCGCGCGACCCAGCCCCGCGGCGCGCACGGCCTCGACGGCCAGCGCGACGACCTCGGCATCGGCTTCCGGCCCCCCGGCGCCCAGCAGCTCGACGCCGAGCTGGGTGAACTGCCGGGGCTGGCCGCGCAGGGACGCGTGCTCCCGGAAGACCGGCGCCGCGTAGCGCAGGCGCAGGGGACCGCCTTCGGCGGGCAGCAGGCGCGACGCGGCGAGCCGCGCGACCGGCACGGTCATCTCGGGGCGCAGGGCGAGCAGCCGCCCGTCGAGGTCGAAGAGGCGGAACGCCATGCCCTCCAGCGGCCCCGCGGCGGCCTCGAGCGATGCGTACTCCTCCACGGCCGGCGTCTCGACCGGTCCGTAACCCCATGCGTCGAAGGCCGCGGCCACAGCCTCGGCAATCACCTCGCGCTCGGCCGCCTCCTGCGGCAGCACGTCTCGGAACCCACGCGCGGTCGCGACCCTCACGGCGTCCCTCTCCTCACCGCGCCCGCTCCTCGGCAGGGCGCTCTGATACAGCACTCCATCATACTAGACGATTGTAGCAGACGACGCAAGGGCGGCGGCCGCGCCGGCGCTCAGATCTCGCGCACCGCGGCCGGCCCGAACATCCCCTTGAGCTCGGCGTGGAGGTTCGCGTCGCAGCGGTCCACGGTATGGGGCATCCGCAACGTCTTGACGTTGCCCTCGCCGACGAGCCTCACGCGCACCTCGTCACGTCCGGGGTAGGACGCGAGCACCTCCTTGAGGCGCCCGCTGCCCCCGTCGTGCAGGCAGTCGACGGGAGCCGTGATCTCGATGCCGCCCGGAGGCGCGGTGAACCGCGCACCGTCGAAAGGCTGGACGTCGGAGACGAGCAGCTTCATCCCCCGGTCGCTACGTTCGAACCTGGCGCGCACCCGCACCACGCGGTCCTCGGCGACGTGCTCCCGGAACCGCTCGTAGACCTGCGAGAACATGATCGCCTCGATGGACCCTTCGAGGTCCTCCAGCACGAGGCTGCCCATGATGCGCCCCTGCCTGGTCGCGACCTTCTCGCTCTTGGTGACGATGCCGGCGAACCAGTGCGTCTCGCCGTCGCGCAGCGCCTCGGTGTCGCCCAGTGACGCGGTGCGGGCCGCATCGATGGCGCCGGCGATCTCGCGCAGGGGGTGGTCCGAGACGTAGATGCCCAGCATCTCCTTCTCGAACGCCAGCTTCATGCGCTTGTCCCACTCATCGCCGTCCGGAGGCGGTACGACCTCGCAGAACCCATGGTCGCCCGCGTCCTCGAGGTCGAACATCGAGATCTGGTTGGAGTCCGCGTCGCGCTGCCGCTGGACGGCCGCGTCGGCGCAGGCGTCCATCATCTCCATCAGGTGCTTGCGGGTGTAGCCGGTGGAGTCGAACGCGCCGGCCTTGATCAGCGCCTCCAGGGTCCGCTTGTTGACCTGCCTCATGTCCACGCGCGCGCAGAAGTCGTGCAGAGAGGTGAACGGACCGCCCTCGCGCCGCTCGGCCACGATCCGGTCCACCACCCCCTCGCCGACGTTGCGGATCCCCGCCAGGCCGAACCTGATCGCGCCGTCCACGGCCGTGAAATCGCGTCCCGACGAGTTCACGTCAGGCGGCAGGACCTGGATGCCTGCGCGGTTGCACGCCGCGACGTACTTCACGATCGTCTCGGACTTGCCGGTGTAGCTGGTGAGCACGGCGGCCATGTACTCCAGCGGGTAGTGCGCCTTGAGGTAGGCGGTCTGGTACGAGATCAGCCCGTACGCGGCCGCGTGGCTCTTGTTGAAGGCGTACTTGGCGAACTGCTCGATGTCGCGCCACAGCGCCTCGACCATGCGCCGGTCGTAGCCCCTGGCCACCGCGCCTTCGATGAGGTCCCTGCCCTGCGCGGCGATCAGGGCGGGGTCCTTCTTCCCCATCGCCTTGCGCAGCTTGTCCGCGCGGGCGGCCGAGAACCCCGACATCTCCATCGAGATGCGCATCACCTGCTCCTGGTAGACCATCCGCCCGTAGGTCTCCGCCAGGATGGGCTCGAGCCGCTCGTCGTAGTAGGTGATCGGCTTTCGGCCGTGCTTGCGGTCCACGTAGTCGGGGATGTAGTCCATAGGCCCGGGCCGGTACAGGGCGACGACGGCTACGATGTCGGCGAACGCGGTGGGCTTCAGGGACTTGAGCACGCCCTTCATACCCGGCGACTCCACCTGGAAGACCCCGTCCGTGTCGCCTCGCTGCAGCAAGGCGAACGTCTCGGGGTCGTCCATGGGGATCGCCTCGATGTCGATCCCGACGTCATGGTTGTCCCGGATTGCCTCCAGAGCCTTGGCGATCACGGTGAGCGTCCGCAGGCCGAGGAAGTCCATCTTGAGCAGCCCGAGGTCGGCGATGACGGTGCCCTCGTACTGCGTGATCAGCGCGTCTCCCTTGGTATCGCGCTTCACCGGCGTATGGTGGTGCAGCGGGTCGCGGCAGATGACCACCGCGGCGGCGTGCACGCCCTCCCCGCGGACGACGCCTTCCAGGGCCCTTGCGGCGTCGATGATCCGCTTGGTGTCGCCGCCCGCCTCGTACTCGGCGCGGAGATCAGGGTTCTTCCTCAGCGACTCGTCGATGGTGGCGTCGGGCCCCTCCAGGATCTGCCTCGCGACCTTGTCCGGCACCCCGAAGGGGTAGCCGAGGACCCGGCCGGCGTCCCGTATGGCCGCCCGAGCCTTCATCGTCGAGTAGGTCACCACCTGAGCGACCTTGTCGTGGCCGTACCTGGACCGGACGTACTCGATGACCTCGCCGCGCCGCTCGTCGTCGAAGTCGATGTCGATGTCGGGCATCTCGGTCCGCTCCGGATTGAGGAAGCGCTCGAAGAGCAGCCCGTGCTCGATCGGGTCCAGGTTGGTGATGCCCAGCGCGTAGGCGATGATGGAGCCCGCCGCGCTCCCTCGACCGGGGCCTACACCGATCCCGTGCTCCTTGGCCCACGCCACGAAGTCCTGCACCACCAGGAAGTACCCCGCGAACCCCTTCCCCCCTATGACGTCCAGTTCGCGCCGCAGCCGCTCGAGCGCCTCCTCGGGGACCGGGTCGCCGTAGCGGCGCCGGATACCCTCCATGCAGCGCTCCTCCAGGCAGGCGTTCAGCGAGGCCTGCTCGTCGAGCCCCCCGCGCTCGTCGGTGCGCCTGAACCGCTCGGGCACGTCGAAGACGGGCAGGATGATCCGGCCGAACTCGAGGCGCACGTCGCAGCGCTCGGCTATCGCCAGCGTGTTGGCCCGCGCCTCGGGGTAGGCTGGGAGCGCGGCGGCCATCTCCTCGGCGGACTTCATGTAGAACTGGTCCGAGGAGAACCGCAACCTGTCGCTGGAATCAAGCGTGGAGCCGGTCTGGATGCACACGAGCATGTCCTGCGCCTCGGCGTGCCCGGCTTCCACGTAGTGGACGTCGTTCGTCGCCACCAGCGGCAGACCCATCTCCCGGGCCAGGCCCGCGACCGCCTCGTTGAGCGCCGCCTGCGTGACGCCGTTCTCCCCCGTGATGCCCTGGTCCTGGACCTCGAGGTAGAAGTCGCCCTCTGCGAAGACGCTCGCGTACAGCCCCGCCCAGCGGCGGGCCTCCTCGGGCCGCCCGAGCTCGAAGGACTTGCTGACGATCCCCGACATGCACGCCGAGGTGGCGATCAGCCCTTCCGAGTACTCGCGCAGCAACTCTTCGTCGACCTGCGGCTTGTAGTAGAAGCCCTCCACGTGGCTCCGCGAGACCATCGCCATCAGGTTGCGGTAGCCGGTGAGGTCCTTGGCCAGCAGCAGGAGGTGGTACAGCGAGGGCTTGCCGTCGCGCTTCCTGCGGGAATGGGGCGTGAAGTAGATCTCGCAGCCGATGATCGGCTTGACCTCGCACCGGCCCGCCTCGCTCGCCTCGGCTGCGGCGCGGCACGCGGCTCGGTAGAACTCGACGGCACCGAACATCGTCCCGTGGTCGGTGAGCGCGAGAGCGGGCATGCCGGAGGTACTCGCGCGCTCGACGAGGCGGCCTATGTCCGCGTGCCCGTCCAGCAGCGAGTACTCGGAGTGCGTGTGGAGGTGGACGAACGCGGACACGTCTACCCGCCGGCCCCCTCGACACCCCGCTCGCCGCCGGCTCCGCCGGTGCGCTCGAGCACCGTGCGGTAGCCGTCCTCGCCGTAGTTGAGCGCCTTGCTGACGCGCGAGATCGTGGTCGCCGAGGCCCCGGTCGCCTCGCGGATCTCGGCGTAGTGCTCGCCGGCGGCGAGCATGCGTGCCACCGCCAGTCTCTGGGCCATGTCCCGGATCTCGCGCACGGTGCACACGTCCACCAGGAACGCGTAGACCTCGTCGGGCTCGCGGAGGGTCAGGAACGCCTCGATCAGCGCGTCTACGTCGGGTGTCCTGAGGCGGTCCGACCCCATCCCGGCGCGTCCCTCCCGGTCTCGTGCGTGCCCAAGATGCTGTGGCCAGGATAGCACGCGTGTCCGACATGCTGTGCCCGTGAGGTGACGGACGGCGGCCTGTACGCGACGGGCGCGGAACGCCGTGCCGGACCCGCTACGGGAGCGCCGCCGGCGGGTGGCAGTTCATGCACAGGTCGTCGCCCGTCTCCACGAGGAGCCTGGCGTTGACGGTCTCGTGCGGGAAGTTCTGGAAGCGCGGGTTGGCCGTGGAGACCTCGGGGTCGTCAGGGCGTCCGTCCACGTTCTGCTCCCAGAGTTCTCCCGTGTTCGGCGTCGCGACCGAGCCGTCCGCCGACAGCGAACCGGCGCTCCGGGTGTCCTCGTGGCACTGCTGGCAGATCGGAGCGCGCCCCTCCTGCAGCGGCGTGCGCGGATACGGCATCAGGAAGGCGCGGTTCGACTGAGCCCAGTAGAGGTCGAACTCCGGCCAGTTGTCGATCGCGGCGAGCGGCCCCAGCACCGTCTCACCCGTCGGACCGCCCGGAGCCAGCACCGGCAGGCGCTCGTAGACGTACGCGTCGCCGCCGGCGGTCGCGGATGACTCGACGGGATGGTTGTGCACCGCCCCGGCCGAGCCGCGGCCCTCATGGCAGCCCAGGCACCAGTCCGACCCGTACTCATCCACCGGAGCCGGGGCTCCACCGGGCCGGCGGCGAAGCAGCCGCGGCGTCTTGTACTGCGCCATGTTCTCGCTGCGCGCGCGCTCACCGGTGAAGGCGGCCACCAGGTCCGAGCCGTGGGGGCTGTGGCAATCGGTGCAGATCAGGTTCCCCGTGGACGTCTCGCGGAACGTACGGGTGGCCGAGCCGCCCGTCGTCGCATCCCCTCCGGGGATCACGCTCGTCGCCGAGTAGCGATGGCCGCCCGCGGGCGGCTGCCCCGTCCGCGCCGCGATCGTACCGTAGACGCCTTGCCCACCCGTGCCGTCATGGCAGGTGAAGCAGGTTGCGACGACCGAAGCCCCCGGAAGCAGCTTCACGCCGTCCTCGGGAGCGGCATGGACCGAGTGGCATATCCGGCACTTGTTCGTGGAGCGGCCGTACGCGCCGTGCGGGCCGCTGGGCTGGAAGACGCTGCCGTGACACTCGCTGATGCAGTACTGCTCGGATCCGTCGGTCTTGCCGGTCTCGTCGAAGGCGGATGCCGAGGACAGCCACGCCGTCGTAGCGGCGAACACCATCGCGGCGATGACAGCCGCCGCAAGCCGTGCCTTCGTCACTGGCGCTCCACCGGGTTGATCAGCGAACCGAGACCTTCGATCCGCACCTCGACGCTGTCGCCGTCGCGGATCGGACCTATCCCCCCCGGCGTGCCTGTGAGTACCACGTCACCGGGAAGCAAGGTCATCACGTGCGACGCGAAGGCCACGATCTCGGCCGGCGTCCGTATCATATCGGACGTCCTGGCGCTCTGTCTCCTCTCGCCGTTCACGAAGCACTCCACCGCGACGTCGGACGGGTCGAGCTCCGTGTCCGCCCACGGCCCCAGCGGACAGAACGTGTCGAAGCCCTTCGCCCGCGTCCACTGACCGTCGAGGCGCTGGATGTCGCGAGCCGTGACGTCGTTGGCGCACGTGTAGCCGAGGATGCAGCGCGCGGCCTCGTCCGGGCTCACGCGGTGGGTGCGCCGGCCGATCACGGCGGCGAGCTCGGCCTCGTGGTCGACCCTGCCCACTTCCTCGGGAAGCACGATGTCCGCGCCCGGTCCCACCACCGAGGTCGCAGGCTTCAGGAAGATCACCGGCTCCTCGGGCAGCGGCACGCCGAGCTCCTCGGCGTGAGAGCGGTAGTTGAGACCGACGCAGACGACCTTGGTCGCCACCACCGGAGCGAGCAGCCTGGCGTCGGCCAGCTCCAGCTCGCCGTCGGGCTCCCAGGCCGCGAACGGCTCGTCGGAGATGAGCGTCACGGTCTCCTCGTCGGCCAGGCCGTACCGCACGTCCCCGTCGACGAACACGCGCACCAGTCGCATCTCGCCCCCAGAATCCTTCATGTCGGTTCACACAACGATTCGCTGCATACGCATCGTGTCCTGCCCAGCCGGTTCGTCCGACACGGGCGCGGCTTCGTGCATCGCCGTTTCGGCGGGCATGCAACATGGGTGGTGTTGCATACCAGTTTCAGGCAGCAAGGAACTGGTTCGCGACGGGCGAGTGGGAGGCGGACTACGTAGAGCAGGGAACGGAGGTCAGAGCGGTACCGGACGCAGCCCCCTAGCCCTTCTCGGGCTCCCTCGGGTGGCTCAGCCCGTAGTCGACGGAGTCGACCAGCGCCTCCCAGGAGGCCTCGATGATGTTCTCGGACAACCCGACCGTCCCCCAGCTCTTCTCGCGGTCGGTCGACTCGATGAGCACGCGGGTGACCGCGGCGGTGCCCTTCTTCTCGTCGAGCACGCGCACCTTGTAGTCGGTCAGCTCGATGGAAGCGAGCTCGGGGTAGAAGCGCTCGATCGCCAGCCGCAGAGCGCGGTCCAGCGCGTTGACCGGACCGTTGCCCTCGGCCGTCGCTATGTAGCGATGGCCGCCCACGTGCAGCTTGATGGTCGCCTCGGTCATCACGCGGCCGTCCTCGCGCTTCTCCATGATGCAGCGGAAGCTCTCCAGCGTGAAGAAGGGCTGGTAGGTACCGAGCTCCTTGCGCAGCATCACCTCGAGCGTGCCGTCGGCGGCCTCGAAGCTGTAGCCCCGATGCTCGAGCTCCTTGATGCGGTCGAGCACCCGGCCGACGGTCTCGGCGTCGCCCTCCACGTCGATGCCGAGCTCGGCGGCCTTCATCGACAGGCTCGCGCGACCCGCGAGCTCGCTCACGACCACGCGCGCGAGGTTGCCCACCGCGCTCGGATCCGCATGCTCGTACGCTTCGGGCAGGCGCGCGGCGGCCGCGGCGTGCACGCCGCCCTTGTGGGCGAAGGCGCTCGCGCCGACGTAGGGCTGGTGCGGGTCGGGGCTGATGTTGGCGACCTCGGCGACGAAGTGACTGACCTCGGTGAGCAGCTTCAGCCTCTCGCGCCCGATCACCCGGCGGCCCATCTTCAGCTCGAGCGCGGGGATGATCGCGGTGAGGTCGGCGTTGCCCGCCCGCTCGCCGTATCCGTTCATGGTGCCCTGCACGTGCACGCATCCCGCATCTACCGCCACCAGCGAGTTGGCGACGGCGCAGCCCGCGTCGTCGTGCGCGTGCATCCCGAGCGGCACGCGCAGGCCCTCTACATCGAGACGCTCGCGCACCTCCGCCACGATCCCGGTCACCTCGTGCGGCAGCGTCCCGCCGTTGGTGTCGCACAGCACCACGACCTCGGCGCCCGACTGCGCGGCGGCGCGGCAGACCTCCATCGCGTAGCCGGCGTCGTGCTTGTAGCCGTCGAAGAAGTGCTCCGCGTCGAAGAAGACGGTGCGCCCGGCGGCCTTGAGGTGGTCGACGCTGTCGGCGACCATGCGCACGTTCTCCTCCAGGGTCGCGCGCAGCGTCTCGGTCACGTGCACCGTCCACGCCTTGCCGAAGACGCACACGGCGGGCGTGCCGACGTCCAGCAGCGCGCGCAGCATCGGGTCGTCCTCGGGAGAGTTGCTCTTGTGGCGCGTGGCCCCGAACGCCGTCAGCACGGCGGTGCTCAACTCCAGCTCGTCGCGCGCGCGCTCGAAGAACTCCATGTCCTTGGGGTTGCTTCCCGGGAAGCCGCCCTCGACGAACTGGACGCCGAGGTCGTCCAGCCTCCGGCATATGCGCAGCTTGTCCTCGGCGGACAGCGAGAGGTTCTCGCGCTGCGTGCCGTCGCGCAACGTCGTGTCGTAGACGGTCACCGGCACCCGCTCGGGCCCTCCCGCAGCCGGGGCGGCCCGGGGCCCTCTCGCTTCCTCGCTCACCGGACCTCCCTGTAGACGCGCTCGAGCCACTCGTCGTAACCCGGCTCCATGCCGCGAACGACACGGAAGTACGTGAGCTGCAGGTCGGAGGTCACCGGCCCGGGCTCGCCGCCGCCGATGACGCGGCCGTCGACCTCGCTCACCGGCACCACCTCGGCGGCCGTGCCGGTCATGAAGACCTCGTCGGCCTGGTACAGGTCCGTGCGCACCATGGAGCGCTCGACGACCTCGTAGCCCTTGTCGCGCGCGATGCGCATCACGGAGTCGCGCGTGATGCCCTCCAGTATGCCGTCGGAGACGGGCGGCGTCGCCACCACGCCGTCGCGCACGATGAAGAGGTTCTCGCCCGTGCCCTCGCAGACGTGCCCCACCTCGTTCAGCAGGATCGCCTCCTCGTAGCCGTGCTCGATCGACTCGAGCCGCGCGAGCGAGGAGTTGAGGTAGTTGCCGGTGGACTTGATGGCCGGGGGGAGCGCGTTGACCCCGCGCTGGCGCCACGACGACACGCCCACCTTCACCCCCGCGTTGCCGAGGAAGGGCTCCCACGGCCACGCCGCAACCATGACCTGCACGGGACACGGGGTCGGGTCCAGACCCATCGCGCCGTAGCCGCGGAACGCGAGCGGCCGGACGTAGCAGGAATCCAATCCGTTGACACGGATCGTCTCCTTGACGGCTTCCACGGTCTGCTCCACGGAGTGGTCCGGACACATGTACAGCATCTTCGCGGAGCGCTCGAAACGGCGCATGTGCTCGGTGAGGCGGAAGACCGACGGGCCGTCCTCGGTGGCGTAGCAGCGGATGCCCTCGAAGACGCCGGAGCCGTAGTGCAGCGCGTGCGTGAGCACGTGGACCTTGGCGTCGTCCCAGGGAACGAACGACCCGTCGATCCAGATCCTGTCCACCTTCGGCAGCGCCATCTCCAGCCCTTTCTCACCGTCGCGGCTCCGCGCGCCCAGCCCCGACCCCTACACCCGCTCCGCCACCAGGTCGCCCATGCGCGTAGTGCCCACCAGCTCCCTGCCTTCCTCCATGATGTCCTTCGTGCGGAAGCCGTCCGCGAGCACGCGCTCGACGGCCTCCTCCACCGCGGCGGCCTCGCGCTCCAGGCCGAACGAGTATCGCAGCATCAGCACCGCGGACAGGATCGTCGCCGTGGGGTTCACGACGTCCATCCCAGTGTACTTCGGCGCGCTGCCGTGGCTGGGCTCGTACAGACCCGGCCCGTCACCGAGCGACGCTGAGGCCAGCATCCCCAGGGAGCCGGACAGCATCGAGGCCTCGTCGGAGAGGATGTCGCCGAACATGTTCGAGGTCACGACCACGTCGAACTGCCGCGGGTTCTTCACGATCTGCATGGCGCAGTTGTCGACCAGCAGATCCCACATCTCGACGTCCGGGTACTCGGCGACCGTCCTGTGGGCCACCTCGCGCCACAGGCGGGAGGACTCGAGCACGTTGGCCTTGTCCACCGAGCACACGTTGGCGGTCTTGCGCGCCCGAGCGAGCTCGCAGGCCTTGCGCACGATGCGCTCGACCTCGAACGCGTGGTACTCCTCGGTGTCGTAGGCCATCTCTCCGACGCGCTCGCGCTTGCCGAAGTAGATGCCGCCGGTCAGCTCGCGGACGATCATGATGTCCACGCCCCGGATGACGTCGGGCTTGACGGTGGAGCTGTCGATGAGCGCGTCGAAGATCCTCACGGGCCGCAGGTTCGCGTACAGCCCGAGGGCCTTCCGGATGCCGAGGAGCCCCTGCTCCGGCCGCACGCCCTCGGGGTCGGTCGTGTCCCACTTCGGGCCTCCGATGGCTCCCAGCAGGACCGCGTCGCCGGCCTCGCATGCCGCCAGGGTATCGTCGGGAAGCGGCGAGCCGGTGGCGTCGATGGCCGCGCCGCCGATGAGCGCCTCCGTGTACTCGAAGGTGTGACCGAATCCCGAACCGACGGCGTCGAGGACCTTGACGGCCTCCCTCGTGATGTCCGGCCCGATCCCGTCCCCCGGCAGCACCGCGATCCTGAACTCTCCCACGTGGGCGCCCTCTCTCCTCGGCTTGTCCGACGATGACCTGCGGTGGCGAGGATTCTAGCACGACGGGGGCGGCCCAGGACGCGCTGCGGACGAGGCGCAGGGGTGCGTACGGCTCGCCGCGGAGCTTCCGCTCGGCGCTCCGCCGGTCTCGCTCGGCCTACCGCGCCGCCTGAGGCGAGTACCCCGCCTGTGCGAGCGCCTCGGAGATGGCGCCCTCGTTCGTCGCCGAGGGGTCGAAGGCGATCTCCATGAGCATCGTCGCGGAGTGAAGCGACGCGTGCGCCACGCCCGGCACGGCACCCAGCGCGGCGAACATGTTCGGAGCCTCGACCTCCGGCGGGCATTCGCACGGGATCGTCAGATGGAAACGCGCCGACGAGTCGCCCGAGGCGGTGCTGATCCGCTGGGTGAGCACGCCGTTCTCGTTGGTCATGACGCCGACCGCGGGTCCACCACCGGCGCCGGTGCCGGCGTAAGCGGCCACCGCGATCACCACGACCGCCGCCGCCGCGATGACCAGCTTCGGGGACAGGCGGGCCGGCGCGTCGGCGGGCCTCGCGCGGTCCTCGGCGATCCCGGCGGGCTCCTCTTCGGCGCCGGCGGCACCAGGGGCATCATCCAGGCCGTCGGCCGGCTCGGAGCCGTCCTCCTCGGCCGGCCGCCGCTTCAAGCGCCGCAGCGCGAGCGCGAGGGCGGGCGCGCCCACGGCGATGCCGACGACCGCCAGGGGCAGCAGCGAGCCTCCTCCATCTCCGGAGGGCGCGGCCGGCGGCGGCGCCGGGGCGCCCGGCGGAACGAAGGTCACGGCGAGCTCCAGCTTCTCGCCGGCCTTCACGTCGTCGCGCTCGAAGTAGTAGTACGTCGTCCCCTCCTGACCGGCCGTCTCGACGCCCTCGGTGACGGAGCCGACCCGCGCGCCGGCCGGCAGGGCAACGGCGACCCGCGCGACGCCGAGTCCTTCGGGAACCTCGTAGGAGACGGCGGCGGTCACTGCGTCGCCCTCGCGCGTGACCGCCGAGTCGGCTGCGACCTCGACCTGCGCGGTGCGGGCGCGCGTGAGCGTCAGCGTGACCAGGTCGTAGGACTCGCCGCGGCGCACGGAGGGGTCCGCTTCGACGTCGTCTTCGAGCCCGCCGCCGAAGACCTCGCCCGCCCACAGCACCTCGCTCCCGGCGGGCACGCGCAGCGACACCTCCGCGGGCAGCGTGGCGTCCTGGGGCAGGGTCCCGGATACGAGCAGTATGGGCCGGCCCCCGCCCGTGTGGGCGAGCAGCCGCACTTCGAGTCCGGCGACGGGCACCGCGGCCAGCGCCGGCGAGACGGCGGCGAGCGAGAGCAGCGCCGTCGAGACGGCCGCCAGCGCGAGGCGCGGCGTCAGGCGGGACGAGCGGGAACGGGACATCTTCGACCTCCAGGAAGGGAGCGGGGCACGGAAGGGGTGCGGCCCGCTCAGATCCTGAGGCGAAGGGGGGCGGAGGGGCTCGGCGGCGACGCGACGCGAAGTCGGGCTTCGGACGCGCCCTCCCCGCAGCGATCGCCGCGCGGTTCGCGGACGGCCGGCTCGGAGCCGGCTTTCTGGACAGGGCAACAGGGGTCGGCGTCCGGCCGGTGGCGTCCCTCACACTCGCATCCGTGCACGGGCTCCGCGTGCGCGGCGAAGCCGCCCGCGAGGCCGAGGCCCAACGCGAGCCCGAGAGCGGCTATGAGGATCGCGGCCCCGCGGAACCGGGGGCGCGGCGTCGTCAGGGACATCGGAACCTCCGCCGGCAACGGGTGCAAGCAGCGTACCAGCACCGTCGCGGCTACGCGAGGCAGCGTGCTGGTCCCGCTGACGGGTACGGCCCTGGCTGGAAGGGGCTCATCGTTCGAGGATCTGCGCCGCTCAGACGCGGAAGCTCGTCGGACCCGCCGACCTCCGTGCCCTGAATGACGACATCAAGCACGACGGATGGGACCATCTTCCCGGTCGTTGGTGTAGAGGTGTAGGGAGCATCTGTCCCTCGAGCGAGGGACAGCGTCACGCCGCATCCACGTCCCTCTGATCGTCGGCCTCCATGACTCTCTCAGCGGCCTTCTCGTCAACGTGCGGAACGAGGAGCCGGTACAGACGACGACCGAGGCGGACAAGCCGTTCGCGTAGGGCGAACACGAGCGGTCGATAGTAGAAGCCTTGTCTGTCGCCCCTGAGGAACGCCTTCGCGTGGTGACGAATGCTCCACCAACTGGTGTAGAACTCCATGTTCGCAACGCGCTGCAGGTCCATCAGCTCCTCACGCGTCACGCCGGGCAACTCGACGACCGCGTTCCCGTGGCGGGTGTACTGCGACCAGTCGTCCGAGAGGATATGGAACAACTGCTTGAGACTCGGATCCTCCAATACTCTTGTTCCAGGATATGGCGTGAAGATATTGAACGAAGCCCTGTCGATCTTGAGGCGCTTGGCGAACTCGATAGTCTCCCTGATGCTGCTCTTGTCGTCGCCGGGAAGTCCGATGACGAAAGAGCCTCTCGTTTCGAACCCCCCGGCCCTGAGCCTCTCGAAGGCAGCATCGATAGTCGCCAGGCTCATGCTCTTACGCATGAGGTCGAGGACCCGCTGGCTTCCGGACTCTACGCCCAAGGAGACCTGAACGCACCCGGCCGCACGCATCTTGACAAGCATCTCGTCTCGTATCGAGTCAGCGCGGGCAAGACATTGCCAAGGCACATCGAGTCCTTCTTCGACCATTCCCTCACATATGGCCATCATGCGCGTCGCATCGATCGTTACATTCTCATCCACGAAGTACAGCCATTCCACCCCGCATTCATGCAGGAGCAAGGCGATCTCGTCTAACACCCTTCTGACGCTCTTGTAGCGCACACGGCGACCGAACATGGGATAACAGAAGGCGCAGTCGTACGGGCAGCCTCGGGACGTCTGAACCGTCCCGCACATCTTCATCCCAGACCGAGAGCAGGGAACCATGTACGCCTTCGGCTCGACTAGATGCCAGGCAGGCAGCGGCAGAGTGTCCAGGTCGGGGATCGGGTCTCGACAGGCGTTATGGGTCACGACCCCGCCCTCCCGGTACGAAAGGCCTTCTACCCCCTCCACCGATCGAGACGCCGCCAACCTCTCGACCAATTCAACGAGCGTGCGCTCTCCTTCACCGCGCACTGTGTAGTCGATGTGAGGACTGCTCGCGAGAACCTCCTCGGCGCACACGGTTGCATGAGGGCCTCCGAGAACCGTCGGAAGCCCCAGCTCGCTCTTCACGCTGCCGAGTATGCGACTTGCGATGTGGAACTCAGGCGTCGTGCTGCTGCAGCCGACAAAGTCAGCGCCGAAGCTGCTGGCACGGTCCACCACGCCGGGTGCGTCGAGCCGTTCCGCTTCGCAGTCGACGATCGAGACGTCGTGTCCGGCGGATTCGAGTACCGCTCCCAGGGTCATCAACCCCATCGGCGGGAAGACCATACGTTGTTTCGACTCGCGCGTGAGGAGCCTGTATACGGTTCCGTACCCCGGCCGCGCTAGTAGGACTCTCATACGTGCCCCTTCTAGCCCTCATGCCAGTCCGGTTGTGGTTCATATGCACGTTACTACATATGGACAGCGATGTACTGGTCCAGCAGCAAGTGCGACAGCATCTGCGGTCGTTGACCCTTCTTCCGGCGCCCTGAGGCTTGCGCACTCCTTGATGCGGGGGATGTACTCCTCGGTCTCGCACGATATGCAGATGGTAGCGCTCGGTCTCGATCCACCAGACAGCCGATATTCGAAATCGCCGAGGAAGAGGCGGCAGTGGATCGAGCCGTTGCCGACGCCCCGCGCTCCCCTACCCCGCGACCTTCTCGCGCACGGCCTCGATGAGTCCGCCCTTCTCGATGATCGCCTTGATGAAGGGCGGGAAGGGCTGCGCGCGGTACGTCTCGCCGGTGGTCTCGTTGGTGATGGTCCCGGCGTCGGCGTCCACGGTGACCTCGTCGCCCGCCGCTATGCCATCGACCGCCTCCGGCGACTCCATGATGGGCAGGCCTGTGTTGATGGCGTTGCGGTAGAAGATGCGCGCGAAGCTCTTGGCGACCACCACCGAGACGCCGGCGGCCTTGATCGAGATGGGGGCATGCTCGCGCGAGGAGCCGCAGCCGAAGTTCTCCTCGGCCACCAGGATGTCGCCGGGCAGCACCTTGCCGGAGAAGCCCGCGTCCAGGTCCTCGAGGCAGTGGCGCGCGAGCTCGGTGGGATCCGAGGTGTTCAGGTAGCGCGCGGGGATGATGACGTCGGTGTCGACGTCGCGTCCGTAGCGGTGCGCGGTGCCGGTGAAGCGCATGCCGGGTCCCTTCCGGTGCCGACCTTCCCGCCGCATCGGCGGTGCGGGGATTCTAGCACGACGGCCGGGCGAGAGGGCGCGTCGCGACTCGCGCGCGACGACGCGGAGGACCGCGCCGTCCCCGCCCACCGCCCCCTACGCCGCCCCGCGCGGCTGCTCGACGCGCGACGCCTCCCGCTGCTGTGCCAGAGACCTCCGGCGCGTGGCGAACGCCGGGTCGAGGCGGTCGATGACCTCGAGTACGTCGGCCTTCGAGGCATCGAGCGCCGCGGCGACGATCTCGCCGATGCGCCCGGTGCACGCCGTGTCGCACAGCGGCGGTGAGACGACGCGCAGTATCTTCTCCCGCCCCGTGGGCTCGAGCTCCTCGTGCTCGTGCACGAGCGACTCGTGGAGCTTCTCGCCCGGGCGGAGCCCGACGAACTCGATGTCGGCCGGCACGCCGGAGAGCGCGACCATCTTGCGCGCCAGGTCGAGTATCCTCACGGGCTCGCCCATGTCGAGCACGAAGACGTCCCCGTCCCGGCCGATGGCCTGCGCTTGCAGCACGAGCCGCGCCGCCTCGGGGATGGTCATGAAGTAGCGTGTGGCCTCGCGGTCCGTGACGGTGAGCGGACCGCCTCGCCGGAGCTGCTCCTCGAAGATCGGGACGACGCTGCCTCTGCTGCCGAGCACGTTGCCGAACCGCACGGCCACCGCGAGCGCGCCGCCCTCGCCGCTCGCGGAGAGCATCACCTCCTCGGCGAGGTGCTTCGTGTACCCCATGACGTTGGCCGGAGCCACCGCCTTGTCGGTGGAGACGAGCACGAACCGCTCGACGCCGTGCCGCCGGCACGCCTCGACCACGCGCTGCGTGCCCAGGACGTTGGTCTTGACCGCCTCGGCCGGCTCGACCTCCATGACGGGCACGTGCTTGTACGCGGCTGCGTGCAGCACCACCGCGGGGCGGTGCTCGGCGAACACGGCGTCCAGCTTGGCCTCGTCCCGGATGTCGCAGACGGACATGACCGAGGCGCCCGGCCGCCGCTCCTCCAGCTCGAGCCACAGCTCGTACAGGCGCGTCTCGTCGACCTCGAGCAGCAGCAGCCGCGCCGGTCCGGTCTCAAGGATCTGCCGGCACAACTCCGCTCCGATCGAGCCGGCCGCGCCGGTGACGCCGACCACCCTGCCGGCGAGCGTGTCGGCGACCCGGGCGACGTCGATCGGGGTCGGCTCCCTCCCGAGGAGGTCCTCCACCTCGACCTTGCGGAGGTCCGTAAGGCTGACGGAGCCCTTCTGCACCACGAGCTGGGGCATGACGCGCGTCTTCACTCCGGCGTCGGCAGCCGCGTTCAGGATCGCCCGCACGCGCTCCTGAGGAGCTCCCGGGAGCGCCACGAGCACCTCGTCGGCCTCCGAGCGGCGGACCATCTCGGCGAGCCGGGAGGTCGGGCCGATGACAGCGACGCCGTCGATCGTCCTGCCATGGAGATCCCGGTCGTCGTCGAGGAAGCCGACCACGGACAGGCCGAGGTGCGGCCGGGACTGGATATCCCGGAGCAGGAGGCAGCCGGCGCTCCCCGCTCCGATGATGAGGACCCGCAGCGCGTCGCGCGGGCGGACGCGCCGGACGTGCAGCGCGAAACGCACCGCGAGCCGGATGCCGGCGATGCCGAAGAGCACCAGCAGCGCCTGGATGAACAGCACGCCCAGGGGGACCGGCCGCATCCCCCCGACCTCGGGGGCGATCAGGTCGGCGGCCGAGAGTCCGGCGAACCCGACGAGCGTCACCGCGCCTACGCGCAGCAAGGCGTCGACGCCGACGTAGCGCAGCACCACGCGGTAGAGCCCGAACGCCGCCGTCAGGCCGAGATAGACCACCAGCGCCGCGGCTGCCGCCAGCGGCATCCGCCGCGCGAACTCGTAGGGCACGACGCCCTCGAAGCGGGCGTAGTAGGCGAGCAGCGTCGCGACCACGATCGCGGAGGCGTCGAGCGCGAGCAGCACCATCTGCCACAACCGGCGCGTCCCTCGGATCCGCAGCATCCACGCCGTCAGCACGTTCATGCCGAGGCCTCCCCCATGACCCTGGCGACCGCGGCGATGACGTCGTCCACATCCTCGGGCTCGATAGTGGGGTGCACGAGGAACGCCAGCTGCGTGTCGTGCAGCTCGGCGGCCACCGGCAGGCGCTCCCTCGGCCCGAGGCCGGCCGCGGCGAAGGCGGCCTCGCGGTAGATCTCGGCGCAGGTACCGTACTGGCACGGCACGCCCTCGGCGGCGACGGCCGCCGCGACCCTGTCGCGGTCCCACCCGGCGGCGAGCTCATCGGGAACGACGTAGGCGTACAGGCGGTAGAAGGCGTGGCGGACGTCCCGGGCGGGAAGCGGCACGCGAAGTGCCGGCAGGCCGGAGATGCCCTCGGCGAGCCGGAGTGCGTTCCTGCGGCGGAGCGCGCTCCAGTCGTGCAGCTTGCGCAGGCCCACGCGCCCGAGCGCGCCCTCCAGCTCGCCCAGGCGCCAGTTGGTGCCGAAGGTGTCCACCAGCCAGCGGAACGAGACGCCGCCGCGTTCGTAGGCCGGCTCGCTGACCTTGCGTAGGGACTTGCCGTGATCCTTGTACGCCCAGGCGCGCTCGTGGGCGGCTTCGTCGTCGAGCAGCAGCATGCCACCCTCGCCGGTCGGCAGGATCTTGTCCTGGCAGAACGAGAAGGCGGCCGCGTCGCCGACGGCCCCGACCGGGCGCCCGCGATACGACGCGCCGTGGGACTGCGCACAGTCCTCGATCACGACCAGCCCGCGCTCCTCGGCGAGCGCCTTGAGAGGCCCCATGTCGGCGGGCCACCCGCCCACGTGCACGGGGAGGAGCGCGCGGGTGCGTTCGGTGAGCGCCCCGCGGACCGCGTCGGCGGCCAGGTTCCCGCTCTCGCGGTCGACGTCGGCGACCACCGGCTTCGCGCCCGCCGCGACCACGGCGCTGGCCGTGGCGATGAACGTCCGCGCGGGCACTACGACCTCGTCGCCGGCCCCGATACCGAACGCGCGCAGCGCGAGCTCGAGCGCGACGGTCCCGTTCGCGACGGCGATCGCGTACCCTCGCCCGAGAGCCTCGGCGTACTCGCGCTCGAAGGAACGCACCTCCTCGCCCGTCCAGTAGCTCAGCCGACCCGAGCGCAGCACCGCCTCCGCGGCCGCGATCTCCTCCCGTCCCGGCGAGGGCCAGGGCGGCATCGGACGCGTCCGCACCGGCGCGCCTCCCTCTATGGCGAGCACGGGGGACACGCTACTCGACCAGCCGCAGGACTCGGGCGGGCACGCCGGCGCAGACGCACCGCGGGGGCAGGTCGCCGGTGACCGCCGCCCCGGCGCCGACGACACTCCACTCCCCCACGCTCGCGCCGGGCACGACGCTCGCGCCCGCGCCGAGAAGGACGCCCTCGCCGAGGACCGTCTCACCGCAGAGGTTCGCGCCGGGTCCGACCAGCGTGTGCGCGCCCACGACGCAGTCGTGGTCCACGCTGCAGCCCGTGTTGAGTATCGCGTTCTCGCCGATGCCGGCGTTCACGTTCACGACCACGCCCGCCGCCAGGAAGCTCCCGGCGCCGACCTCGACGTTCCCGCCGAGGATGGCCGAGGGATGGACGACGGTGACGGGCACGAGACCGCGGGCGCGGTGCTCCTCGAACGCGGCGCGCCGGCGCCCGTTGTCACCGACCGCCACGACGAAGCCGTCGGCCTCGACGCCGGACGCGTCGTGCGTCACCGGGTGCCCCAGCACCGCGTCGGGGTCCCCGGGCCGGCCGATGACGCCGGCGATCTCCCAGCCCGCCGTGCGCGCGGCGTCGATCACGCTGCGGGCGTGCCCGCCCGCTCCGAACACCAGCAGCCTCACGACGCCTCCTCGCCCGCTCCGTCCCGCGGCGCCACCGTCGCGGGCACGCCGGGGTCGAACGGCTCCATGGTGGCGACGCCTTCACCCGAGACGCCCTGTCGCTTCAGCACGGAACCGATCGTCCTGAGGAGGATGCGCGCGTCGAGCGCGGCCGAGCGGTTGTCCACGTACCACACGTCCATCGCGAGCCGCTCTTCCCACGGGAGCTCGTTGCGCCCGTTCACCTGGGCCCAGCCCGTGATCCCGGGCCGGACCTCGTGGCGCCTGGCCTGCTGCTCAGTATACCTGCCCAGGTACTCCGGCAGCAGCGGCCGAGGACCTACGATGCTCATGTCGCCCTTGAGCACGTTCACGAGCTCCGGGATCTCGTCCAGCGACCAGGCCCGCAGGCGCGCCCCGAAGGGCGTGAGGCGGACGGCGTCGGTGGCGACGGCGGAGACCGCGTCGGGGGCGGCGGCGCCGGCCCGCATCGTGCGGAACTTGTAGATGCGGAAGATGCGGCCGCCGCGACCCGGGCGCTCCTGGACGAACAGCACGGGGCTTCCGAGCTTGGCGCGCACCACGAGCGCGACGGCGGCCAGCAGCGGAGACAGCAGGACCAGCGCGACGGCCGACGCCACGACGTCGACGCCGCGCTTCACCGGGTCGTACCCGCTATGAGAGCGCTTCACGATACAGCTCCTCGTAGGCCGCCAGCACCCGCTCGAGCGAGAACTCCGCGCACGCGCGCTCGCGCGCCGCCTCGCCGGCCCGCCGCACCGCCTCGCGGTCCTCGGCCGCCCGGACGATCGCGGAGGCGAGGTCCGCCGGGTCGTGCTTGTCCACGACCCAACCCGCGTCGCCGATGGCGTCCGCGATGCCGCGCGTGTCCGTGCCTATCGCTAGCGTCCCGCATGCCATCGCCTCCAGCAGCGAGCGAGGCAGGCCTTCGCGCTCCGAGACCAGCATGAACGCATCGGCTGCGGCGAGGATCCGCGGTACGTCCCGGCGGTAGCCGAGGAAACGGGTACGCTCGGCGAGCCCGAGACGCTCCGCCTGCTCGCGGATCTCACGCTGAAGTGGACCCTCGCCGACGAACACGGCGATCACGCGCGGATCGTCGGCGCGCGCGAGCGCCTCGAGCGCGAAGGCGTGGCGCTTCACCGGCGCCATCTCGGCGACCATTGCGAGCATGAGCGCGTCGGGCGCGACGCCGAGCTCCGCGCGCAGGGCCCCGGTCTCACCCGGGCTCGCCGCGTCCGGGCGGAAGCGCTGCGTGTCCACGCCGATCCCCGGTATGTTGCGCACACGCTCCGGGGCGATGCCGCCGAGGGCGAGCGCCGCCTCGTGGTCCTCGGCGTTGATGGTGACCAGGTAGTCGGTCCAGGGCGCGGCGACCCGCTCGAGCGCGCGGAAGGCGGCGTGCTGCAGGGCCGGCTGTCCCCGGTAGAAGTGGAAGCCGTGGGCCGTGTAGATGACGACGGGTCCGCCGGGCCGCCGGTGGACGCGGCGAAGCGCGTAGCGGGTCACGAACGCCGCCACGGGCGTGTGCACGTGCACGATGTCATAGCGATTCTCCGTGACGATGCGGCGCACCTCGCGCGTCGTCCCGAGAAGGTTGGACGGCGCCAGCGGATCACGGCTCCACGCCACGTCGAAACGCTCGTCGAAGGCGTCCGCGATGCGCTCGTCGCGCGTCGCGCCGTTGGCGAGCGCGTCGACGCGCCAACCGCGCGAGCGGAAGCGCCCGGCGAAGGGCACCAGGAACGCCTCGAGCGTGATGGGGACGGTCGTGACGAAGAGTGCGGAGGGGGTCGGACCGCCGCCCGCGTGCCGCGATCGCCCGGAATCGTCGCTTACGCCCACGTCCGCCTCACGCGACGTCCTCGGAAGGCGGACCGGAGCCGGACGAGTGACGGGCGCCGTCCTCCATAGCGTCCTCGAACTCGCCCTCCCTGATCAACCGCCGAACGTAGTCCGCGGTCTCCTTACCTCCCGGGGACGAGAGAACGCTCATGGAGAACGCCTGAACGAGCATCTGAAAGCCGACCACCAGAGGCAGTACGGCGACCATGACGGTCCCTGTCGTGGCAGCATGGCCCGTCGTGACGGACTTCCACCAGTGATAAGAACCGAACGCGACGCCGAACAGACTCAGTGCATCTCCACCGAGAGTGAGCATGCCGACAGCACCGAAGTCCGTCACGAGATGCTTCCGCCAGAACCGCCTGGCACCGGCGAGCACCAGGCGCGGAGGGAACGTGGCCGCCACGCGCCGGATGCTGACCCCCGAGACCTCCTGGCCGTACCTGGTCGTCGTCGGAACGTCCACGACACGGGCGTTCAACCCGTTGAGCTTGATGAGCATCGCGTTCTCGAAGAAGTAATCATCGGGGAGGTCGTCGAGGTCGAGCAAGCGCAGGAAGGTCGCCGAAACCACCGTGAACCCGCACTGCGGATCGTAGACGTGCCAGTATCCGCTGGACGCCTTGGTCAGGAAGGACAGGACCGTGTTTCCGAAGCCGCGCTGCCGGGGCATGCTCGCCGCTGCCTTGCTGAAGTAGAAACGGTTGCCCTTCGTGTAGTCGGCGACGCCGAGGACTAGGGGGCGGACCAGTCGGGTGAGTTCGCGCGTGCACATCTGACCGTCGGCATCGATCTTACCGATCAGGTCCCAGCCCTCTTCCAGGACGGCGCGGTACCCCGTGCGCATCGCCGCGCCTACCCCGCGGTTACGCTCATGCCTGATGAGCCGTACGCGCTCGTCGTGCAGGCCGGCGACCACGTCGGCGGTGCCGTCGGTGCTTCCGTCGTCCACCACGGCGATCCGGTCGACCCAGGAGGGCACGGATCCGATCACGCCGCGGATGTGGGCCCGCTCGTTGTGAGCCGGCATGACCAGGGCCAGGGTCATGTCGCCAAGAGGTGTGGTCACGGAAGGTCACCTTGCCTGTCTGCGCTGCCCTCGTCGCTACGCGACGAGCCTACCATGGCGGCCCCTCCAGGACTCACGATGCCGCGATCAGGAACGCCCCCGCGAGGACCAGTGCGATACCGAGGAGACGCGCCGCGCTCAGGTGATCTCCGAAGACCAGCCACCCTGAGAGGGCGACGACGACATACGACAACCCCAGGAGTGGGTAGCTCCACGACAGCTCGGTCGCGGACAGAACCCGCATCCATACCAGCACCGAGCACGCGAAGAGAACCAGGCCCAGCCAGACGTGCCAGCTGCCGAACGAGATGCGGGCGAACTCGAGTAGGTCGTCGGCCTTCCCCGCGCCTTGCCGATCCAGACCGGCCTTCAGAAGGGTCTGCCCTCCCGAACTGAGCACGACGGACACGACCACGAGAGCGACTGAGCGTGCGATGTCGTTCATCGGCACTCCTGCTGGTGCGAGCGGGTCCTGGATGGCCATAGTCGGCGCTGGATCAGACGCATCGGGAGCAAGCCAGAACTCCCGAAGGGTTCGGACCTAGTCTACAACGCCGACGAGGACGTGTGAGTCTACGATGCCACTCGACTCGGTCCAACGCGCTATCCGGGACTCCCGCTCCCGGCAGCGACCTCCTCGGCGAGTCTGTCGACGTCCGTGTTGTCCGGCAGCCACTCCTGCAGCCTCCGGACCACCGACGACGCCTCGCCGTCGCGCCCCAACCTACTCAGCGACCGTGCATACACGATGCCTGCCTCGGCGTAAC
The DNA here is from genome assembly GCA_014859305.1 of Coriobacteriia bacterium. Classification (NCBI taxonomy): domain Bacteria; kingdom Bacillati; phylum Actinomycetota; class Coriobacteriia; species Coriobacteriia bacterium. The sequence goes on along the minus strand of JACUUM010000036.1, from coordinate 2,013 downwards.
GGTGGTCCACGTCCCAGACTGCCTCGAGAGTGGCGGCAGCGGCAGCATAGTCGCCCAGGTTGTACTCCGAGAACGCTTTGAGGTAGGCGGCTTCGGCGCTGACCGGATAGACCTCGAGCGCTCGCTCGGACGCTGCCACGGCCCTTCGGATCACCGCCGGACCCTGAGAGAGACCTGCGTTGGACAAGTAGAACGCCTTCAGCGCGTGGCCGGCGTACTCGTGCGGGTCCCGGTCCACCAGTTCGCCGATCCGGCGCTCCGCTGCCAGCGCCGCTGCCTCGGCGGAGGGCGAGCCGGCCTCGAGTGCGGCGAGCGCCACCGTCGCCTGCGCCAGTGCCGCTTGATACCGCGCTTCGGGGTGCCACGGGGCGATCCGCGCAGCGTCGGCCGCCAGAGTGGCCTTATCGGGCGAGATATGGGCTTGCCGCAAGCGGATGTCGGCCGCGATCGTCATCGTGGCGACAGCGAGCGCCACGACGGAGAATCCGGTCGCCGCACAGGCCAGTGCCCGCCTCGCGTGCAGCGATGGCACGACTTCTCGCGACCTGGGAGAGACCAGCACCCCTGCAGCCACGCCTGCCATCGCCATCGCGGCCGCGGTGTTGGTTCCGAAGAACTGTGCGACAGTGAGCCCGGCGAGAGCCGACCACCAGCCCGCATAGAGCATACGCTGCCGTTTCGCCCCCCTTGCGAACGCCGGCTTCGCTGCACCGGCAAGGACCGACGCGAGCAGAGCGCTCGCCGCAAGCGCTGCCGGGACGCCGACGGTAGCGGCGAGGAGCAGCAACGTGTTGTGGGGATCATCGGTGACACTGCCGAGACCGCTCAGCGCTACCGACGCCTGAGAACGGATCCCATACCATCCGAGCCTGTAGGAATCCGGTCCGGTGCCGAAGAACGGGCGATCCGCGATGACGGCGAGGGCATCGCGCCACAGGACCAACCGCCCGCCTCCTGCAGTCGACGCATCGGCGATGTCCGCCATGCGCGACACGATGCGGCCGCCGAAAGCGACGACGACCACGATGGCTCCGGCACCTGACCGGATCAGGACCCGCCGGACCACCTCTCGATCCACGCCCGACCTCGCGACCGCGATACCGAGTACCACCACCCCGGCCGCGGCCCCGAGCCACGCTCCGCGTGTCAGCGTCCCGATGAGGACGAAGGAAGTCAGCCCCGACGCCGCCCATGCGGCGGCCCGTGCCCTCGGGTCGCCTTCCGAGAGCGCCAGGCCCGCGGCCAGGACCGCTGGGACCACGAGGTAGCTGCCCGTGGCGTCCGGGTTGCCGAGCAGCGAGGCGCCCCGGTCGAGCATCCATCCCGGAACCCCCGTGATGTCCAGAGGTTGGAGCCCGAGCATCTCGAGCAGGGCGACCCCCGCGACGAGCACGCCACCGAGAGTCGCCGACCAGGACAGATGTCTGAGCCGCTCGCGCGTCGTCACCGACTGCACGATGAGCGCGAACAGCGCTCCGGTGAGGAGGAACGCCAACAGACCGATGGAGTGGTAGTGCCCGCCGAAGAAGGCCATCTCCGGACTGAGAGCGGTGGCGGTCGAGACCGACGCCAAAGCGAGGAAGGTAAGGAGCAGCCAGCCCGACGGAACGGATCGCAACGCGACACGGCGCCGCGCCGTAGCCGCTGCCCACATCAAGGCGGATGCGGAGACCAGAAGCGCGAAGACGAACAGCTTGGGGATCGGGACGAAGCTGTACGTCAACGAAGGCAGGCCCGTGAAGGGTAGCTTCCCCACGACGGCGGGGACCAGGGCCGGTACGGCCAGGATCGCGTACCAAGCGAGTCGTTGTTCGAGACACGCGGGGCGTCGAGGAGCCGGCTGTGCGGTCAAAGCGGTCTCCGAATGCCAGCCATCACAATCAGAGGCAGGCTATCACCCGCGCTCGCACTCGCACCAGCGGCCAGGCGTTCGAGTTGCCGGCAACGCGAGGAGCCGATCGCCACCTCGTTGTCGCTGCCCTCGATCATGATCGAGCAATCCCGAACGCGGGC
>JACUUM010000035.1 GCA_014859305.1 Coriobacteriia bacterium | reverse complement strand
GTCGACCTCGTCCGTCGCGGTGATCAGAGCGCCCGAGCTCCCGAACACGCCGGACTGCACGACACCCGCGTCGTTCACTCCGTGCGGCGCCGCGTCATGGCACTCCAGACAGTCGAGCCGGTCCGCAGGTGCGATGGCTTGGATCGGAGCGTCCGTCGTGGCATCCGGGATGAAGGTCGACGCGTCCACCCTGTGTTCTGCGTTGGGCGCTGCGTTGTTGTAGACGGCCGTTGCCGCGGCGCCGACACCGTAGTGGCACACCATGCAGCCGTCGGTCGCCGTATCGGCGATGAACAGCTTGTAGTTGGTGTTCTGGTGGATGTCGTGGCAGTACATGCAGGAGTTGGACGTCGCGGCATACCCGCTGTGCGCCGTGTCGGTGTACGGCGGGCCTCGGAACGTCCCCTCGTCGTTGCCCGCGTAGGCTGCACCGGTCGTGGCGAGCACGAGAAGGGCGGCCGAAGCCGCGATGAGAAGAACTCTCTTCATCCGATTACCTCCCTCCTGAGTGGATTAGAACCGCGGCGAAGAAACGCCGGTGTCCCCCCATGTTCCAATCGGCAGGCAGAGCTCAGGGAGTGGAACCCCTCGGGTAATCTTCTTAGAGCTGGAAGGACCTGTCAACGCGTCGCCGCAGCCCTCTTGACGCAAGAAGCCGCTCGGCGGCCGGCCTACTCCTCCGGCTCGGCCTCGGGATCGAGCCGCACGCCGACGATGCGGTCGTGGAAGCGGTCGGCGAGCACGAACAGGTCGTCCTCCATCCAGTCGATTCCGAGCGGGTAGTAGAACTCGTCCTCGAGGTCTCCAGCCTGGCCCACGGGCGAGCCGTACGGCTTCCCGTCGGGCGTGAACGCACGGATGTGGCTGTTCAAGCCGTCGACGAGCCACGCGTGGCCGCGGCCGTCGAAGGTGACTCCCATCGGCGACGCGAGCTGCCGCTTGCTCTGCTGCTCCCGGTCGAAGGCCGGCTCGCCGTACACCCACTTGCGCTTGAGGTCCCGTCCGAGCGCGACGATGCGGTAGTTGTTCGTGTCCGCGATGAGGATCGTCCCGTCGGCCCCGACGCTCACACCCGCGGGCCACACGAGCTGATCGGGACCTCGACCGAACTCGCCGTAGCGGCCGACCTCGTTGCCGGCGGTGTCGAGCACGAGCAACGACCCCTTGGTCAGCACGTACAGGCGTTCGCCGTGAACCGCGACGTAGCGCGGGTGCATGAGCCTGAACTCGTCGACCTTCTCGCCCTCGGGCGAGAACGCCGAGACAGCCGCCTTCTCCGGGTCGCACACGTACACCGTCCCGTCGTCGCCCACGTCGATGCCGAGGGGCCGGAACAGGGTCGCCTCGCCGAGGTCCTGCCGCTTGGCCTTCGGCTCGCCCTCGGCGAAGACGCGCCCGTTGCGGCCTCGCGAGTCGAACACGATCACACGCGCGCTCATCGTGTCGGTGACGTAGATGCGCTTGTTGCGGGGATCGTAGGCGACGCCGGGAGGTTTCGTGAGCCTCTGCTCGGGGCCCGGCCCCCACGCGTAGGCGGCGAAGACCACCTGCACGCCGCGCGTCCCGGCGACCACCTTCCTGTGCTGCGGAAGGCCCACGATCCGGGTGAGCAGGTACACCATCCCGCACAGCAGCAACAGCAGCAGGAGCAAAGCGATGCACAGCAGGATCCTCCGACGACGCTGCCGCGCTCGGCTGTCGGCAGCCCGACGCCCGGCGAAGTCCGTCTCGTCGGGAAGAGGGCGCGCACGCTCGTCCATCGGTTCGATCCGGCTCCCCTCGCGCCTACTCGAGATCCCGCAGCAGCCGCTCGATCTCCGGCTCGTCCGGCAGGTACTCCCGCGCCGTCCTCAGCTGTTCGAGGGCGCTTCCCTTCCGGCCCGAGTCCGCGTACGCCTTCGCGAGCTCGATCCGCAGGGTCGCCGCCGACCTGTTCAGCTCGAGCGCGCGCTCCCAGTGGCGCATCGCGTCCCCGAGCCGGCCCTCGTCTCGCGCCATCCTGCCCAGGGCGTAGTTCGCGTCGAAGCTCTGCTCGTGCTCCAGCGCACGCTCGTAGTGGTCCTTGGCGGAGGGGTCGTCGCCCTTGGCCTCGTACACGCGCGCCAGGCCGACCTCGAGGTACGCGCGCATGCCGGCGGTCGCCTCGATGCTTCTCGCGTCCTCCAAGACGTCGATCGCGGTGTCGTAGTCCCGGTACTTGAAGTACACGTCCGCCAGCCGCAACCGCGGCATCAGAGCCTCGGGAGCGGCATCGACCACCGCATCGGCCCTGGCGAGGTCGCGGGCGAAGGCCGTAGCGGGCGTGTCGGAGTCCTTGGGCAGCAGCGACCACGTGTAGTAGCCCAGCGCGGCCGCCAGGACGGCCGCGACGATCACGGCGCCGAGAAGAAGGCGGTCGGATCTTCGTCCGGGATCGGACGAGGACCGTGAGGTGTCGGACATCGACGGCTCTTCCTCGAGACTTCCGCGCCGGCCCGCTACTGGATCCCCCGCACGTGGCAGCGCGCGCAGAAGACCGGGTCGTGGCAGTCGAAGCACGCCGAAGCGCCCTTCGCACGGACAGGCACGAAGTGCTGCGGGATCCACGGCTTCGTGGGGTCGCCGTCCTTGTGATGGCAGGCGTTGCAGAACTCCGTGCTCGTCGCCGTGACCCTGCCTTCGGAGGTGTGGCAGTTGGCGCAGACGTCGGGGCTCTTCTTGCCGGCCTCACCGTGCCCCTTCTCGAAGCCGGCGGGATGGGGCATCTCGACGCCGTGGCAGTCGTTGCAGAACTCCTGCTTGTCGTGGCACGTGCCGCAGTAGCTGACCTCGGACAGCGGAAGGATGTCGAGGCCTTCCCCGTCGCGCTCGCTGACGGCGGGACGCACCTCTTCACCGTGCGCGTCCGCCGTGGCGCTCGCTACGCGGGCCGCGTCCTCCGCGCCCATGACCGCGTGCACGGCGCGGCCCTCCCCCGGGTCGCGCACGAAGTTGGCGGGATCGTGATTGGCGGGCTTGAGCTCGAAGTCCTTCGGATGGCACGCCAGGCAGTCGCCCGGCGGCCGCTCGGCGTCGGCTTGGCTGTGACAGCGGAAGCACGAGTCCATCTTCATGAAGTCGGGGTGCTTGCGGTTGGGCTCGCCCGACCGCGGGTCCTTCAGCGTGAGCTCGAAGTCCTCCTTGTGCGCCACGCGGTTGTGGCACGTCGTGCACGTCACGCCCTCCTCGATGTGCGCGTCGTGGTCGATGATGATGCCCTTGGTGGGGGTGACGCGCCTCGTTCCCATGGAATGGCACTGCGTGCACTGCTCGGAGGGCATGTGCTCCCCGTCCATCGCAAGGTGCGAGCCGGGGTTGAGCGGAAGCTCGTACCGATTCGTCACGGTGAGGTAGAGCTCGCCGAGGGCCTTGGCCTTGTGCAGCGTGAACGTGATCGGATCGGCGTTCACCGGCATGTGACAGGCCATGCACGAGACGTTGCTGTGGGTCGAGCGCCCGTACGCGATGATCGTGTCGTCCTGGACCTTGTGGCACGCGTTGGAGCAGAACCAGCGGGTCGACGTCACACCCATCGCGACGACCACGAACGCGGCGAACCCGAGGACGAGCGCGCCGGTCCAGATGATGTAGCGCGGGCGGCGCGCCGGGTCGGTGAAGCCGGACAGGGAGATCCTGGGCACGAACGCTCCTTTTCCGCTACGCGATCGGATACGTGAGGCGCATCAGAACTCGATACCGACCGTCTTGTGGCAACTCAGGCAGAGGTTGGCGGCTCCGAACCCGCCGACCCGGTAGGGAACGCCGATCATCTCCGGAGAGGCGCTCCCGTGCGGGTCGTGACACGTGGACGTGCACGTGAGCGGCTCCTCGGCGGCCGTGTCCCAGTACGTCGGGCTGATCGGGTGGCCGTACGCCTCATCATAGCGCGGATGGCAATCGAGGCACACCTGAGGGCTGGCGGCCTGCAGGATCGGTGCGAAGTCCGACCCGTGCGGGGTGTGGCACGAGACGCAGAGCGTCCGGCGGTGCCGAGAGTCCTCGTACGTGACACCGATGGTCGCCATGTGGCACTCGTAGCACATCCGGTTGTCCTTCGCGACGAGCAGCGCCGCGTAGTCCGCGCCGTGCGGGTCGTGACAGTCGGCGCAGCCGAACCCAGGGGTGTCGACGGGGTGACGGCTCGCCCGCAGGAAGTCCTTCTCGATCACGGGATGGCAGTCGTAGCACAGCGGCGGCTCGTCCTTGATGAGAAGCGGCTCGTGGTCCGAGCCGTGCGGCTCGTGGCAGCCCGTGCAGTTGTCGTAGAGGAACGGCTGGTGCTGTACCGGTTTGAGACTCAAGGGAGCGACCGACGGGTGGCAGATGAAGCACAGGTCGCGCTGGTTCTTCACCAGGATGCCCTTCCACTCCGACGCGTGCGGGTCGTGACAGTTCGTGCAGTGGCGCTCGGCCGCCGGCGGATGCGTCTGCTCCCGAGCAAGTTCCGGACCTATCGGGTGGCAGGTCAGACACAGGTCCCGCTCACTCTGCTTGAGCAGTACGCGGAAGTCCGATGCGTGGGGGTCGTGGCAGTCCGTGCAGTGGCCGCCTGCGAACGGCGCGTGCTGGCGCCTCATGCCGAGCTTGACCCCGAGGTCGCCGTGACATATCCAGCACAGCTCCTTCGGCCCCGACGTGAGCTCCGAGTCCCGCCCCTTCTCGCGCACCGTCTCGGCGGAGATGATCCTGCCGCCCCCGCCCGAGCCCTCTTCTCCGGCCGCGGAGCCCGCCGCGCCCATCACGAGCCTCAGAGGCAGCCACTCGAGGAGCGTCCTGACCCTCCGCCAGCTGCGCCATCCGCCCTCCCTTACCGTGCGTTCCACCTCTTCGCCGTGCGTGGAGTGGCAGGTGGTGCACGACTGCAGCCTGAACGGGTCGTGGACGGAGGGCATCCGTGTTGCGGGGATGAGCTCGCTGTGGCACTGGAGGCACCCGATGTTGCGGGTGACGAACCTGATCTCGTCCGGCCCGCGGTCCATCCACACGTCCAGCGCGGTCACCACCGCGCAGAGGAGCAGCAGAAGGATGAGGATCAGGGCGACCGCGCGCGGCGAAGGCCTGCGGCCGTCCCGTTCCTCCTCTCCGTAGCGCGTCTCTGCGGCGCCCGCCGGCACGTCGCGCACGTCCCCCAATGAGCCTCCTCCGGGAGCGCCGACCGCATGCGCCGACCCGCACGACGCGCCCGCTCTCCCGCCGTTCCCAGTCTACCCGGCGCCCTGGCCATGGACCAGGGCCTCCCAGCCGCCCCGAGCGCGAGCACGCCGAAGGGAGCCGATCCGGTCGGCTCCCCCCGTGGTCATGCCCTACGGGCTCGTCCTAGCGTCCCCACACCTCGAACTCGTTGACGCGGTAGCTCGATGAGTTCGCCGAGGTGCAGTAGAGGCGCACGTACCGCGCGGTGGCGGTGAAGGAGCTGGTCCTGGTGCCGCTCGTGCCGCTGGACGTCGAGTAGACCTGCGTCCAGTCGCTGCCGTCGGCGGAGACCTCGACCCGATAGCCCTTGGCGTAGTAGCCGCCGTTCCAGACGATCACGGCCTTCTCGAGGCTGTACGCCGCCCCGAGGTCCACGCTGAGCCACTGGATCCCCCCCGAGGAGGAGCGCCAGTACGTCGAGGTCGAGCCGTCTACGGCCTTGTCTGCCGAGTAGCTCGACGAGTACCGGCTGGATGCCGACGCCGTCTTTCCGAGGGCCGCGTTGGACGAGGCCGGCGAGAGCGTGAAGTCCGCCGCGGCCGTCACGTCCTTGACCACGGAGACGGTCTTCGTCTGGCTGCCGTAGCCCTCCGCCGAGGCGGTCACGGCCGCGTCGCCGACCGGCACTCGGGCGATCGTGTAGCGGCCGCCGCTGTCGGTGACTGCGCTCTGGCCGCCTGTCGCGACCGTCGCTCCCGTGATCGGTGCGCCGCCGGCGGTCGTGACGGTGCCGGCGATGTCGCCGAAGGCCTGCTGGGTGCTCGGCCACACCGGAGAGACTCTCGCTTCGTTGTGCTTGCCGCAGCCGCTGCCGGCGCCGCCGCAGTCGCTCTTGTCCCAACCGCTCTCACTCGCGACGTTGGAGTAGCTCCTCAGCTTGAGTTGCGTGAACCCGTACGAGGGGCTCGTGCCGTAAGGCGCGGGGTCCGTGCGGTAGGCGAGCAGGCGCGGCAGCCTCCAGCCGTGGGGGATCCCCGCGTGACACGTCACGCACCCTTCGCCCTGCCGGCTCGTGTTCGAGTAGCCCCGGGCGTGCTTCGCATGCACGTAGCTGCCCCAACCGCCGCTGTATAGCACGTGACACTTGGCGCAGATGCTGTCGGCGTGGAAGCCCGGCGCCGGCCCACTCTCGTCGGACAGCTTCGTCTTGGCGTACGGACGCGGGTAGGCGGGGTCGACGTTCACGGTGACCGAGGCCCCATGAGGACCTTCAGCGCTGCCGGCGAACGTGTGGCAACCGTCGCAGGCCACCATCGAGTCGTACGTCCAGCCCGCCTTGAAGGTCCTGCCCGACGCAGGCAGCGCCCACGTGTACGTCTTGCCGCCGACCACGAAGCTGGTGCGCATGCCGGGAAGCGACGCGTCCGCACGATGGCCGGAGGCGTTGTCCTCGGTGAACTCCTGGGGCCAGAGGTCGGCGTGACGGTGCCTGCCGTTGACCGCCGGGTGACAGGCGTCGCAATCACGGCGGCCGGCGGCGATCGCGTCCCTGACATCCGGGTCCGCGGACTTGTGACAGACATCGCAGGTGTATCCGAGAGCGATGTGCTCGTCGTCGAGGTGCACGAAGTGGCAGCCCTTGCACCCGCCATCGACGTAGCCGGTCGTGTCGTGGTCCTCATGATGGTCGCCCGTGGCGCCCGGGTGGCAGCCCGAGGCCGTGCAGTCCTTCGGTGGGATCGACGAGGGACCGTGGCAGCTGCCGCAGGGCCGCCCGGGATCGGCGTTGTGGATCTGCACGACGTTCGAGATCGAGTGACACCCGGGCCCGCCGCAACCGGCGTTCGTCGCCGAGAAGTCGTGACCCGCACTCTGACCGCCGTGCTTGCCGGCATGGCAGGCCTCGCAGCTCCCGTCCCATGCCGAGGAGAACGCGTCCACCTTCACCTCGTGGCACAGGACGCACGTGATCGCCTGTCCCTCCGCCGTCAGGGAGCCGTCCTTGAAGTGCTCGGTTCTCATGTCCAGGTAGTGGCAGCTCGAACAGGACCCCCCTCCGGGCGAGAGGGTGCCGTTGTCGGCGAGGTGCGGGACCTCGTCGTAGTGCTTGGGGTCCGGGGGCGAGTAGTCGTGGCAGCCCGCGCACGCGGTGGTGCCGCTCGTGTCCACGGTCTCCCTGTGGCAGACCGCGCATGAGCTGGACGGGTCCGTCTCCACCAAGGCGTGCAGAACGCGCACGTCGGCCGTCTCGTGGCAGTCCACGCACTCCTGGCTCTCCGGGGCGGTATGGAGCGTCTCGATGTCCCCGTGGATCGTGTGGCAGCTCGCGCAATCCGCGGTGGCCCTGCTCCAGTCGATGCGCTCCGCGACCGCGTTCAGGTGGCAGAGCTCGCATCCGTCCGCGTACTCCGGGTACCTGCCGAGGAAGCGCTCGTGCTCCTCGGGCAGGGTGTTCGCGACGTGGCAGCCGGCGCTCCGGCACGAGGCGTCCATGGCGCCGTAGGTGTGCGATGCGGCCATCGACCGGTGGTGGTCGGTTCCGCTCGAGGAGTGGCAGCTCGCGCACTCGGCGGTCGAGGTCGTGACGTCGGGGACGCGAGAGGGGTTGGCATGGCAGACGCGGCAGCCGCCGAGCGCGGCGTCGGCGTGCACGACGGTCACGTCGGTGCCGTCGGCGCCGCTGCCGTCGTCGTGGCAGCGACCGCACTCCTCCGCGCTGGCGGGGGTGGTCGCGGTGTGCTTGACCGCGATGTCGGCGTGGCGGTCCGCGTGGCAGGCGGTGCAACGCGTGTCGCCGGTGATCTCGATCGCGGTCTGGATGACCGCGGCGCGTTCGCCCTCGTAGTAGTCGTGACACAGCTCGCACCCGGAGAGCACCCGGCCCGAGGGCAGCGTGGTCGTCATGTCGAAGTCGTGCTCGTAGGTCAGGTCGCTCGAGTGGCAGAGCGAGCAGCCGTCGTCCGGGTCCCCCGTGAAGCTGCTCGCGTGCACGGAGGGGATCTGCCTGTGGACCCGGTGGCAGTCCTCGCACGCGGTGAGGCCCTCCCCTACGGCGGCAGCTACCGCAGGATCGGCCGAGGAGTGGCAGCTCCCGCAGCCGAGGAAGGCGCCGGTGAAGTCCTTCTTCGGCAGGTGACCGTTGCCGCCCATGTGCTCGTCGACGAGGTTCGACCCGTGACACATCGCGCAATCGCTCGTCGGGACCGTGCCCGTCGAACCGACGCCGTACGTGTAGTTGCCGGTGCCGTCGGCGTTGCGCAGCGGCGGGACGACGGCATGCGCCGCGTAGTGTCCGCCGGTGTCGGTGACGTCGGCGTGGCAGGCGCCGCAAGCGGTGTCGCCGGCGGCGATCGCCGCGGCGTACTCGGGCCTGCTCGTGTTCGCGTGGCAGTCGAAGCAGGCGAAGCCCTCACGCGCGGAGGAGTGCTCGGTCATCAGGTCGCGCGAGGCATGGCAGCCCGAGCCGAGGCAACCCTCCAGCGTCCAGGAGCTGGTGTGCGCGGTCTCGTCGTAGTGCCCGTCGAAGGTGAAGTGGCACTCGGTGCAGTCGCCGGTCGCCGGGTACTCCGACGCCGAGTGGCAGATGCTGCACGACATCGCTCCCGAGGAGGACGTCGTGTCGGCGTGGACCTCCTCGAGATCCCCTGCGTGGCACCCGGCGCAGACGGCGCCTGCGGCCGCGGGGATATGAGCGGCGGCCTGGCCGGCATGGGGCTCGGCCGGACCTCCGTCCGCGTGGCAGCCGCCCTGCTGGCACCCCCGCTCCCAGGCGCCGAAGCCGTTCCTCGGCATGGGGTGGCACGTCCCGCAGTCGCCGCCGGCCGAAGCGGAGGTCGGGCGCTCGTGCTCGGTCATCAGGTCCATGGCGTGGCAGCTGTCGCAGCTCTTGCCGCCGTGGGTCTGCCCTCCGACGCCCGCCACGTGGTCGACGGTCTCGTAGCCGTGCGTCCCGCTGCGGTCGACCGCGTCCAGGGACGGGTCGGTATGGCAGGAGACGCACGTGGGACGGAACTCCGCCGCCGAGGGCGCCAGGTCGAACGCGTCGAGGATGACGTAGGAGTTGGTCGCGCTCGGGTTCCGAAGACCGGTCACCCTGATCGTGACGGTCCCTCCGCTGGTACCTAGGTTCACCGTGTAGAGCGCCTGCTGGTCCGAGATGGAGGACGCCCAGGTGTCGACGGTCGCCACCGGCGAACCGTCCACCAGCACCTCCGCGATGCCGCCGTAGGAGCCCCTCGTGCCGATCCAGGTGACCTTGCCGCCTGTGACCGTGATGCCGGCGGTGCGGCCGGCCGTGCCGGAGAAGCGGACCGAGCCACCGCTGTAGCGCACTCCCGTCGCCGTCGACCAGGCGCCCCCGTAGCTCACGGCCGAGTCCGTCTCCTCGGTACGGGAGGGCGGCGAGTCGAACGTGGACACGGAGTGGCAGGCCGCCGCGCCGCACGTGCCGGCGACGAGGCCCGCCGTCAGCACGCTCTCGTCGCCGGCGGGGGTGCCCGAGCCCATCACACCCGTCCACGGCGCGACGGAGCCGGACGTGTGGTCGGCGTGGGTCTGCGAGGAGGGGTCGACGTGGCATGCCTCGCAGGCGGCCTTCGCGTGGCAGCTCGCGCACTTGCGGGTGGCGCCGCCGTTGGCGGGGGTGACGGGCCCCTCGAACGCCGCCGGCCAGGACGCCTGGAGGTGGATCGCGTGCAGCTCTTCGGAACCGGCGCTCGGGGAGAGCGAGGAGAAGAACCAGCCGTAGGCCGTGCTGACGGCGGGGACGCGCGCCGGATCGGGAAGACCCCACCCCTCGACGCTGTGGGGATGGCAGGCGCCGCAGTTGGCTGCCGCGTTATGGAACGGATGGCCGCCCGCCGGGACCCAGTGGCACGACGCGCACTTGCCCATGTCGACGCTGGGGACCCCGGGATCCGCGGGGAAAGGCGGCACCTCGAAGTCCACCTTGGTCAGCGCCCCCGACCCGCCGCCCAGGTCGTGGCACTCGAGGCACTCGGCGTTCGTCTCGAACGGTGCCGCCGGCGCCGCCGCGGCGATCGCCGGCACCGCGACGAGCGCGACCGCCAGCATCACCGCCGGCGCGCACAGAAGGTGAAGTCTCCTCATCGCACACACTCCCCGGATCGCCGTTCCCACAACACACTCTCGCGCGAGGTGTCCTTGCAGGTGCGGCGACCGGAGGAGAAAGAGAAGGGCCGGCCACCGATCGCGATACGGCCGGTTGCACCAGTAGCTCCACGCCGCCCAGGTGCCCAGTCGCAGGCGACGTCTCTCAGCTTCCCTATCGCCCACTCCGGGCCCCTGACGGCCTCCGCCGTCCGGACGTGGTCGCAGCGATTATCCGGAGGCCGGAAGTCCGTGGTCAAGGACGATCGACGGTTTTGCGCTGCTCAGAGGCTTAGGCTGGATAAAGCCGCACCCAGCGTGCCCCCTGGGGTATCCGCGAATCCGACGAAGGTATGTGAGCACCGTCACACCGGCGGCGGATTCCCCTCCCGGTGCCGGGGCCGTGCGCGTGGCTGGGGTCATACCGGACGTTTCGTCCCGGCGGCCTGAGGGCCGCCCGCGAGACTCCTGACGGTCAGTAACCCTGCAGGTACGCTCCGTGGATCGAGTCGTACACGAGCGGCACGCCGATCAGCGCGAACAGCACCACCGGCAGCGCCGCTACCGCGACCCACGCCGCCTTGCGTCCCGTCCAGCCCATGGTGAGGCGCAGGTGCAGGTAGACGGCGTAGACGACCCAGGCGACGAGCGACCACGTCTCGATCGGGTCCCAGTTCCAGTACCGCCCCCACGCCTCGTTCGCCCATATCGCCCCCGCGGCGATCATCATCCCGAGGAAGAGGAATCCCGCCGCGGCGAACTTGAACGACAGGTCGTCGACGACGGCTTGCGGGGGCAGCTTGACGGCGAACTCGGCGAACCGCCCGGCCTTCCGCCTCTCGCGCAGCAGGTAGAGCAGCGCCAGCGCGAACGAGGCGGTGAAAGCCCCGTACGACAGCTTGGCGAAGGCGACGTGCACGGTGAGCCACCAGCTGGCCAGCTTCGCGGTGATCTCCAGCTCCGACTTGGGCGCGAACATGGCCCCACCGATGAGCAGGAACGCGAGCGGCATGACGAGCACGCCGAGCCGGGCGAGGCTCCGGTGTCGGAGCGCGAGAGCCGCCAGCACGGCGACGGAGACGAACGCCATCGACGAGACGACCTCGTAGAAGCCCAGGTACGGTCCGTGCCCGATCCGCACCCACCGCACGCCGATCGCGAGCGCGTGCGGGACGAGACCCGAGAGCGAGGCGACCGTTGCCGACCGCGTGACCCCGGGCTTGGCGAACACGAGCCCCACCGCGTACAGCGTCGCGCCGAGGGCGTAGACGCTCACCGCGGCCCACATAAGCACGATCTCGGCGGTCATCGAGCTCATAGCGCCTCCTCCCGCATCGGCTCGCCGGGCGTCTCCTCGGCGGACGTGGGCCTGGACGGCCCGCGGGTCGAGGATCCCTCGGTGACCCTCTTCAACGCCTCCCCCACGCGCTCCTGGAAGGCCGCGTCGCGGTGCGCGTGCGCGACCTCCGCGTGCATCTCCCGACCGTCCTCGGAGAGCAGCAGCCTGACCGAGCGGAACGGAACGAGCAGCGCCAGCGCGAGGCCGGCGGCGGCGGTGCCGAACAGCGCGTAGATCGGCGCTACCGACCAGTCGTCGACCACGGACAGGCGCGCGTAGTGTGTGAGGCGCTCGAAGCGCAGGCGGTAGCCGCCGGGAAGCCCGACGGCCTCGCCCGGCCCGATCTCCACGTCGCGCGAGGCGGACTCGCGCGAGGGGCTGATGTGTACGGAGAGGCGTGGCGAGCGGGGCAGCTCGCGCGAGAGCGTCCGCCGCTCCCCCAGCCATACCGCCCGCGCGACGGGGGAGACGCGGACGGTGAGCTCCTCGCCGCCGACGGTGAGCGAGAGCACCGTGGGGCTGGTGCCGCTCGGTCTGGCCGTGTCGAAGTCCGAGATCGTCTGCACCGAGTCGATCGTCTCCCCTTCCGGACCCTCGACGGAGATCCAGGCCGACAGGCCGTAGCCGTCGGTCGAGTGCACCATGAACGAGCCGTGGCGCAGGGGCCGGTTGGGGTAGACCCGCTGCTCCGCGAACACCTCGCCGCCTCGCGACAGCCTGACGACCGGGGCGGGACCGCGACTCACGCCGTGCTCGTCGGTGAAGTCCGCGGTGAACTCCGTCACGCCCACGCGGACCCCGCTGTCCGCGCCGTGCAGGGGCCCTTCGTCCAGGATCCCGTAGGACTCGCGCACGTCCTCGCGCCACCCTCCCACCGGCACCCCCATCTGACCTTCCGCCCGGGTGAGCCGGCCGAAAGCGAGGACCACGAAGAGCATCGTCAGCGACCAGTGGAACAGAGGGCTTCCCAGGAGCCCCGCCCGGCCCGCCACCGCCTCGACCATCCGAGGACCGCGCTTCGTCCTGAGACGCAGCCCGCGCAGCGCCTCCTCGGCGCGCTGAAGCGTCTCCCCCGGTCCTGCCGAGGCCGGGACGGGCAAGGCCGGCGCGGCCCGCAGGCAGCGCAGCGCGCCGGGCGTGACGATCCCCAACCCCCGCGCGCGCCGCAGCGCCGCGGCCGTCCGCTCCCAGGAGCACGCCGAGGTGGAGAGCGTCAGCGCGGCGGCGAGCAGCAGGAACAGGGGGCTTGCGAAGGGCCGCTCCGAACCGAGGAGCCTGATCGCCGGGTGCGCGGCCCAGGAGGGGGTCGCGTCGGGCGGCACCGCCGTGGCGAGGGCGGAGTAGGCCGCCAGCGCCAGGATGAGCCCCACCGCGAGCCTGCGCGAGCGGAGGCGGCGCCACAGGGAGCGCGCGGGCTCGCTCACGTCACTCCACGGGCGTCAGCGGTTCGGCCTCGACCTTGTCGACCAGCCAGCCCTCGCCGACCCGTGTCAGGGTGTAGGTGGTCTCGTAGGAGACGGTGTGCTCGGACGAGACGTAGCGCAGCGTGTCGATGGAGAAGTAGCGGTACCGCCACTCCTCGGCGGCCGCGACCACGGCCGATGTCCCCTCCTCGGACAGCGAACGCACCTCGAACCCCTCCAGACGCTGTTCGATCGCCCTGCCCTTCTGGCGGTTGAGCTCGATGTAGGAGTCGACGCGCACGCCCTCTTCCGGCGTCATCGTCCTGGTGGAGAGCTCCGAGTCCGCCAAGCGGTAGGACAGGCTCACCCAATCGAGGTAGGAGCGCGCCGCGTTCTCGGGGGTCGACAGGTCCGGCTCGGGCGGCATGACCGGCTCGGCGGGGCCCGCGGCCTCCACTCGAGCTTCACAGCCGGCGAGGTGGGCGGCCCCGCCGGCGAGCAGGAGGACGGCGACGAGGACGGCCGCGACGCCGCGGGAGCGGCCGAAGGCGCCTCGACACGCGCGTGTGGTCGTGGATCGCATCTCTCGCATCCTACGGTGCCGGGCCTCCGGAAGGAAGGGCGAGGTTCGGGCGGGGGTCATCGGGCGCGGGCCCGCTCGGGTGCGGCCGCTACGGCCAGTAGGGTGACGTGGCGTCGGTGTTGTGCGACCCGCAGCCCGTCTGCCCGCAGTCGTTCTTGTTCCAGGACCCCGAGTAGTTCTTGTCGGTGATGTTGTTCAGGTACAGCGCGCGGTAGGGCTCGGGGTCGCCGCGGTAGCCGAGCAGGCGCGGACGCTTCCAGCCGTGCGGGATCTTGACGTGGCATCCCGTGCATCTGGCGTCCCGCGAGCCTCGGTCGCCGTGCTCGCGATGCGCGTTGTTCATCGTGTGGAAGTTCACGTGGCACTTGCTGCAGATGACGTTCGAGCTCACGCCGTTGGTGGAGCCGCGGTTGATGTACGCGGTCTGGTAGTCGCCCGCGTAGGCGCTGTCGATGAGGAACCTGGTCGATGTGCCATGGGGTCCCTTCGCCCCGGTGCCGCTCCACGTGTGGCAATCCGAGCACGTCAGCATCGAGGCTCGGGTCCAGCCGGTCCTCAGCCACGCCGTGTCGTTGGGCAGACTCCAGGTGCGGTTGTTCGACGCGCCGAGGCCCGCGGTCTTGGGCCACACGTCGCCGGCGACGTTGTGTCCGCTCTCGTTGGCGGGGTTCAGTTCCAGCGCGAGGTCCGTGGAGACGTAGGTGCCCGAGCCGCTCGTGACCTCGAAGGGCTGCCCCGAGTACGAGCTGTGGCACTTGAAGCACAGGTACGCCTCATAGTCGGTGCTCCCGCCGTCCATGCGCTCCGCCGTGAAGCCCGTCGCCGCCGTCCACTCGCCCCCGTCGTAGGACGGGCGCACCCCGATCGCGCCGCGCAGCACCTCTCCCGCGACGCTGCTGCCCTGCGCGTGCCGCCCCGGGCGCGTGGCGTGGGGATCGTGGCAATCGACGCATTCGGCATGACGGTTCGAGGCCCCGAGCTCCTCGGGTCCCTCCGTGTCGCTGTGCCGCCCGGAGAGCTCCACCGGGTGGCGGTACACCTGAGAGAACGGCGTCTCGACGTCGGGCTGCATGTCCGGCTGCGCGTCGAGGTTCGGATGGCAGGCGCCTCCGGTGCAGCTCGGGGAGGCCCGCTTGGCGAGGTGGCAGACGTAGCAGAGCCTCTCCTCGGCGTAGGCCGAGGTGTTGTCGCGCCTGGCGTCGACGTGGCCGGCCGGAGCCGAGCCCCCGACGTAGTAGGCGGTGGCCGCGGTCAGCCTGGGGTTGTCCGAGGCGTGCGGGTCGTGGCAGCTCTCGCAGCCCGGCGTGATCCTGGTGACGCGAGACTGCGCGTGGCCGCCGTTCCCCCACTCCAGCCCGCTCTGCGCCTTGTTCCAGCCGGGGAAGAACGGACTGGACGACATGGCGGTGAAGACGGGCGAGTACGGCACGATCTTCGTGGCGCTGAAGGCGCGGGCGGGGGCGACACCGTCGTGGCACTTCAGGCAGAACTCGCTGACGGTGGCCGGGGCGGGAGACTTGGTGTCGTCGGGGTCGCTCACCCTGGAGGTCTGCCAGACGGACCCCGCCGTCCCCTTCCGGACGGCGTGCACGTTGTGGCAGTTCACGCAGGCCAGCGCTCCGCTGGGCACTTCCTGGGTGTACACGGAGCTGACGGACCACTCGTCGAGCCTGGGCGTCGACAGGCCTGTCGGAGAGATCAGCGCGGCGACGAGCCGTATCCGCGGATAGGCGGCGGTCGTCAGCGCCGAGAGGTCCACGGGGCTCTCCGTCAGACCCGTGTATCCCGGGACGTCGAAGCCGCTCGCGTCCTGTACCTTGACCTCGATCGCGGTCTCGGCGGCAACCTCCGCCGTCCACGCCAGCTCCCCCCAGCGGTTCGCCGACGGATGGGGGTCGATGTAGCCCGTGGTGGCCGTGCCGAAGGTGAAGTACCCCATCGCCGTGAACGGCTCGGGGTCCGCCTCGGCGAACGCGATGCTCGCGCCGGCTTCCCACGGGGTCGCGTCCGACCACAGCGCCTCCGGCCCGGTCAGCGCCTCCCAGTCACCCCAGTCACCGACGAGGGAAGGGTCCTCCGGTATGGCGATCCGCGCGAAGCCTGTCGTGTTACCGCCCCGTACGGCGTAGAGGTAGCCTCCATCGACACCGTCCCAGACGAGGCCGCAGCCGTCGCCCAGGGCGCCGGGGAACGGGAACTTGGTGAGCTCCATCTTGGCCGGCGTGCCGGCGAGGGTGGTCATCACCATCGTGTCGCCGGCCCCGCCCGTGTCGGCTCCGATGATCATGAGGAACTCTTCACCCCCGGCGGCGCGGAAGTGCGCCATCCGGTTGTAGCGTGTGGTCCCGTCACTGCGCACGACCTGGACGCCTTGAGTGAAGTCGACGTTGCCGCTCCTGATCGAGGGCGCGCCGACGTAGTACAGGCGGCCGTCGTTCGCGCCGCCGTTGCGGTCGAGGACGAAGAGACGGTCGGCCCCGGGCGCGTACGCGACGGCAGAGCCGGCGCCGAGGTTGCGGGTGGTCCCCCCGCTGTCCCGGAACGTGATCGCGGTCTGCCAGCTCTGGTCGCTCGCGCGCCACTTCATGATCGTCGCGGTGTTGTTCGCGCGCGTGAAGTACACGAAGCCGTTGCCGAGGTCGGAGGCGTTGTCCCCTCCGACGCCGACGGCCGCCTGGGTGGCGGGCGCGTTCGTCCACGTGCCGTTACCCGAGTCAGCCGGAGGGGTGTAGTACCACATGTTCGTGGAGGCCGCGCCGCGTGTGACGTACAGGCGCGCCAGCGACGGCACCCACACCGCGCTCGAACCGGAGCCGGGCGCGTTCCCGTCCGCCGGGTCGAACGACATCGTGTTCCACGCGTCGTCGGCGGGCTTGTACTGGTCGAAGTAGGCGGACCCGCCCTTGTGCGCGAAGAGCAGCGGCTGCGGAGGCGGGTCGAACGTGCCCGAGGTCGTGCCCAGCACGATCGACCCGTCCCCGTCGGCGGCGTTCGTCACCGTCTGGAACCGGGTGTACGTGTCGAACTGCGCCTGGGTGGTGTGGTGGAAGGTCGCGTCGAAGACGGGGACGTCCTTGAAGCCCGAGGGATCGACCGGATGAGACGAGGCGCGCCGGAACTCGGCCTCGACGTCGCCGCGGTTCGTGCCCCACCACGTGAACGGCTTGGTCCCCGCGCTCCGCGACTCCGTGCTCGTCGAGCTGTGGCACGCGAAGCAGATGCCGGCGCCGGCGTACTCGTCGCCGGCCGTGTCGCTCTGCCGGTAGTCGATCAGCGCGTTGTTCGGCGAGGCGTGCTCGTTGTGGCAGGCGGTGCAGTTCGCCTGCAGCTTCCCGGGAGCGCCGAGCGTGCTCAGCACGGCCGCCTCGTTGTGGGCGCTCGCCGCGAAGCCGGTCTCGTGGTCGCCGCCCGCGTTGTCGTAGGCCTGAGCGCCGCCGGTCTCGTTCATGTACGTCATGACCCCGGACCCGTGACAGCCGAAGCAGAAGCCGTTGCCGAACGTGGCCGCGTCGGTGCTGTAGGGCGACCCGGTCTTGGCCGTGTTGCCGCGCAGCAGGTTCCCGTAGCTCGTCGCGGGGTCGTACCCGGCGTCGGTCTCGTTGTAGGGCTTGCGGTGCGCGGTGTGGCAGGCGACGCACTCCCGCTGCCCCGCCGACATCGCCGGGTTGCGGTGCATGCTGGGCCCGCCGGGCAGATCGGGCCCGCCCGTGGAGACGGAGACGTCATCGCCGAAGGCCGCTTGCGCGTCCAGGGTCGAGGCATGGCCGTACTCGTCGGTGTCGGGCGGGTCCGCCGCGTTCGTCTTCCCGTGGCACTCGTAGCATGCCCCGGCGCTCTTGGCCCCGAGCGCGCCGGTGTCGGCCGCTCCGTGGACCCGGTGGCACATGAGGCACGTGTCGGTGTCCGCGCCGAGGACGTATGTGCCGTGGGGGTCGGCCGGGGCGTTGCCGGAGAACGCCGAGAGGTTCCCGGCGGCGTCGCGAGCGCGCACCGAGAAGTAGGTGGTGTACTTGCGGCTCCTGTCCCCGTCCTCGGGCACGGAGACCGACGTGTTCTCGCCGGCCACGGTGGTCACCAGGCTGCGCTGGGCGCCGGGGTACGGCATGCGGTACACCAGGTACTCAGCCACGCCGCTGCCGCTGTCGAACGAAGGCTCCCACCCGACAAGGATGCCGGAGAGCCCATCGACGCGCGCGCCGGGCTTCTGAGGCCTGGTCGGCGGCGTGACGTCGGCGAGCTCCGGACCGGTGGCGAACGTCGCCTCCGCCGGCGCGGCGAGCCTGTTCCCGGCTTCGTCGGCCACCGAGGAGCGCACGACCAGCCGGTACGTCCCCTCGAGCGGTTCGAGCGCTCGCACGGTCACGGCCCTGGCGAGGGCCGAGTAGCTCACGCTCGCTTCCACGGTCTCGCCGCTCGTCTCCTCGACGAGCGACACGCTCGAGGCGTTGACGCTCGCCGGGTCCAACGGCTCCGAGAAGTAGACGGCGAACGAGTCGTCCTCCACGCCGAGCTGCCCCGGCTCAACCGAGGTGGAGAGCACCCGCGGTGGCGTGTCGTCCTCGCGAGCCGCCACGCGGGCGAGAGAGACGGGGCGCCGGTGGGCGAGCGGCTCCACCAGGCGGGCGAGCCCGACCAGCAGGCCGCTCCGGGGCAGCGCCGCGCGCACGCGCCAGCGCGCGCCCTCGCCCTGAAGCCACGCGACCCCGCCCTCACCGGCGGCCAGAGCGGTGACGGAGCCGGTGGAGTACGTTTCGAAGTGCGCCGTGTCGCCGCCGCCCAGCCGCCGGGAATCGACGTGGGTCGAGCCGGACGAGGCGTCCACCCAGTAGGCGACCCCGTCGTGCACGACGGGGTAGGTCTGCTCGCCGGGCTGGACGCACACGTCGTGGTAGGTCCGGCTCTCCGTGTCGAACGCGCGGATGTCGAGGTCGCCGGCGGGTCCCTCCTCGGCCCAGACGATCCAGCGGCCGTCGGTCTCGGGCACGACCTCGTTCCGGGTGCTGTCAGCGACCGCGATGAACCTTCCGGCGGCGAGGTCGTACGCCTTCACGTCGGAGTCGAAACGGCCGGCGGGCTGACCCGCCCAGTCCTGCCATACGACGATGTCGCCCGCCACCCGCGGGCGCCGCTTGGGCACGTTGTAGCCGGAATCGACACGGAAGCTCGACCCGGTGTCCAGGTCGTGCGCCCAGATCTGCGGGCTGTAGGTCGTCCGATGATCCTCCCACACTACCCACCTCGACGACACCGACGGGCTGACCTGGTTGTCGGCGGCGCCTGAGATGACCCGCGTGTCGCCGGCCCAGGCGTCGTAGAGGTAGACGTCGGCACTACCGGCACTCCACCCGGTGTAGGCCACGAGCGGGCCGGCCACGGAGGGCTGGAGCGCGTTGACCGACGGGTCGTTCACCCGGGTCGTCGACCCCGTGACGCCGTCGTACAGCAAGACGGAGTACGCGCCGTCGCGCCGGTCGGCATAGACGACCCTCGGCCCGGAGACATCCACGCTCTCAGGCTTCCTGCCCCCGATGTCGGTGACCGCGCCACCCGCTCCCGCGGCTGCGACGCCCGAGGACAGGAGCGCGAGGATCGCCGCGACCGGCAGCAGCGCTCGGCGCGCCCCCCATACGCCCACCGCTCTCGACCTCCCCCGCGAAGCGGGACGGCCGCCCCCGACGACGACGCGTCCTCAGAGCCATTATCGCGCAAGGGGCGGCACCGTTTAGTGCCCCCCGTCACACCCTCGACGCGCCTGCCGGCCCTGCCCGGCGGCGATCGCGGTCACGAAACCCTCTCCGGCCTGCTACGGCAGCTGCTGCAAGGGGTCGTGACAGTTGAGGCACAGGTCGTCCGGGACCTCGACGAGCAACGACGGGCTGTCCGACTCGTGCGGGAAGGTGTGGAAGCGCGGATTGCCGGAGGTGAGGCCGTCGATGGTGGACAGCGTGAACTCCTCGGACGCGGCGATGCTGCCTTGGACCACGTCGCCGACGCTGCGGGCGTCCTCGTGGCACTGCTGACAGATGGGCTTGTGGCCGCTCTGACCTGTCGTGTACGGGTATGGCATGACGTAGCCGCGGTTGCTCCTGCCGAGGCTGCCCGACGTCGTCGTCAGCTCGCCGATCCCGGTGACGACCTGGACGTTGTCGTAGTGGAAGTAGGCGGCAGGGAACTCGGCGGCGCTCTCGACGGGATGGTTGAACACCGTGCCGCCGCTCATACGGCCCTGGTGACAAGTCGCACACCAGTCGGAGCCGTACTTCTCGATCTCGGCCGCCGCGCCCGTGGGGCGCTTCTTGAGCAGCCGGCTGCTCGTGAAACCCACGGTGCCGGTGCCGTCGGACGACTCGCCCTCCACGCGCCGGCGGTCCCCGAGGAAGGGGTCGACCGTGTTGGAGCCGTGCGGAGTGTGGCAGTCGGTGCAGGTGAGGTTGCCGCCCTCCCCGCCGAACGTCTGGGAACGGTCCCCGCCGCTCTCGCCGTCGCCTCCCGGGATGACGTTGGTGACGTCGATGGCATGAGCGGCGACCGGGTCCTGACCGGTGCGCGCCTTCACGGTGCCGTAGACACCCCCGCCGCCGGTGCCGTCGTGGCAGACCTCACACGTCGCCTTCATGGTCGCCCTGGGCAGCAGCAGGATACCGTCGGCCGGCGCGGCGTGCACCGTGTGGCAGGTCCGGCACTTGTTCGTCGTGGTCGCGTACCCGGAGTGCGGCCCCTGGCGGGCGACGTTCTCCCCCGACGGGTCGACCGTCTGGGTGGTGCCGTGGCACCCCAGACAGGTCCGGCCGCTGCCGGTCTCGTCGTAGGCCCACGCGCCGGCCGGGAACAGCAGTGCGCACGCGAGAAGCGAGAATGTGACCAGCAGCGTCCTTGGCATCCGTCCCAGTCCCCAGGCACGCGGCAGCACGGCGAGACGCGTCGCCGCCTTGCACCATCCTACCTCGTCGCGGTCACGAATGACAGTTCGCTCCAGCCCGGACATCAGGGGCGCACCGTTCGGACCAGCCGGACGAGCTGCACCCGGTCGTTCTCCTTGTCGGCCACCAGCAGCAGGTCGCCGTCGACATCCACGTCGTTGAGGAAGTTGAGCTGGCCAGGGGCGGTGCCCCTCTCGCCGAAGCGCTCGATCGTCCTGCCCCGCTCCCCGATGAGCACGAGCTGGAAGTCGAACGCGTCGGCGACGAGCAGGCGACCCTCGTCGTCGACGGTGAGGCCCCGAGGCAGGCCGAGGAGGCCCTCCTCGGCCTCGTCGGCGTCGTCCGTGCGAGTGGCCGGATCGGTCAGACGCGCCATGCCCAAGGGCCTGCCGAAGTCCCACAACGGCGTACCCTCCGAGTCGAAGGCGGTGACCCGGTTGTGGTTGGAGTCCGAGACGAAGATGGTCCCGTCGGCCCCGACCGCCACCCCGTTGGGGTGGTCGAGGTCGCCGATGCCCGAGCCGGGCTTGCCGAACTGCCGCACGAGCTTGCCGTCGGTCGTGAAGACGAAGACCTGGTACGTGTCGGTGGCGTACACCTTGCCGTCGCGCACCGCCACGTCCGTCACCGCGATGCCTCCGCCATCCTGGCCCGAGCCGCCCCGCCCCACGGGCTTCAGGCGGTCGGGGAAGGCGCGCAGGAAGTTCCCCTCGGCGTCGAAGGCCTGGATCTGGTCGTTCCGGAAGTCGGCCACGTACACCGTCCCGTCCTCGTCGACGTCGATGCCGACGGGGAAGTTCATCAGGCCTTCCTTCCAAGTCGGCTCGACGCCCGGGATCGGCTTGCCCACACCGAAGCCGCCGAACTCGAAGAGGAAGTCGCCTCTGCGGTCGAAGACGCAGACGCGGTTGTTGCCGGTGTCGGACACGTAGATGCGGCCGCGGGGCCCGAAAGCCGCCGACATGGGCCGGTCGAAGCGCGGCGCCGGACCCTTGCCGGGCCCCTGTATCACCAGGACGGGCTCCAGACCCGCCACGGTGTCGCCGCCCTCGAGGGTGAGGGACTCCGGCGCGAGAGTGAGCAGCAGGTAGACGATGAGCGCGATGAGCAGGGCCGCGAGCACGCCGGCCAGCATCCCGAACGCCTGGCGGGGCGTCAGGCCGCGCCGCAGCACGCCCTCCGGCGCCGCGGTCTCCGCCTCGGTCTCCGCGCGCGCCTCGATGGGCTCGTCCAGCGGGTCTCGTGTCGTGTCAGCGTTCACTCCGCCGTCTCCACACGCTTCAGGCCCTCACGGGCCTCCTTCATGTCCGGTACGTACTTCAACGCCAGCCGGTACCGCGCCTCCGCCCAATCGGCCCTGCCGAGGTTCTCGTAGGCGAGCCCCATCAGGTACTGGAGGTCGGCCATCTGGGGCCTGGCCTCGGCGGCCGGCCGCACCGCCTCGACCAGGGACCGGTACTCCTGTCTTGACGCGTACAGCTCGCCGAGGGCCTTCGCCGCCAGCGTGTGGTCCTCCTGCACCTCGAGAACATCCCAGAGGGCCTCCTCGGCCGCCTCCGGCCGGCCGATCTCCCGGTAGATGACGCCACGGTTGTAGTTCGCGGCGGTATCGCCCGGCGCCTGCTCCAGCACCTCTCCGTAGGTCTCGAGCGCATCGTCGAAGCGATACGCCCGCTGGTAGGCGAAGGCCAGCTGGAGCCGCGTCCCGACGTCTCCGGGGGCGCCGGCGAGCTTCTCGCGCAACCTGACGACCTCGAGCTCCTCGGCGGACCGGGGCGTGGGCTCGCGGAGGAGGCCGCGAGCCGCGTAACCCCCGACACCGGCCACGGCGAGCAGCAGGACCACCGCCAGCACGGCGAGCCACACCGGGACGAACTGCGCCGGCCCGCGCCGATCGGTCTCTCGCGCGCGCTCCTCCCCCCCGCCGCCCGCTCCGACGAGGACGGCGTCGCCGCGCTCCTCGGCCGGACCCGGGGCCTGGGTCACGTCCGCGCCTCCTCGCATGTCAGGTAGAAGGAGAGTATCTGCAGCTCGGTCGATAGGTCCGCCTGCCGCACGGCCGTACCGCCGGGCAGGTTGAGCTGGACCGGCGCGAAGTTCAGGACGGCGCGTACCCCCGCCCGGGCGGCCGACTGCGCCACGCTCTGCGCCTGGTTCGAGGGTGTGGCGATGATGAGGATCTCCACGTCGTTCTCACTCACCACCCGGTCGATGTCGGCGATGCTGCTCACGGCCAGGCCGTCCATCGCGGGCTTGCCGATCTTCTCCGGATCCGTCTCGAAGACGGCGACGACCTCGAAGCCGCGATCCTGGAAGCCGGGGTAGGTGACCAGCGCGCTGCCCAGCCGCCCGAACCCGGCGATGGCGATGCGCCGCGTCTTCGTGAGCCCCAGCCTGCGCGCCAGGTGCGTTATCAGCCCGTCGACGTCGTACCCGATGCCCCTCGTCCCCAGCTCGCCGAGATAGCTCAGGTCCTTGCGCACCTGGGCGGCGTTCGTCCCGGCCATCTCGGCGATGCCCACGGAGTTGATGACCGGTACGCGCTGCGCCTGTGCCTCGATGAGGCAGCGCAGGTAGAGCGGGAGCCGCTGTATCGTCGTCGGCGGGATGTTGCCGCATCCCATGCGCCACGGGTCGTTCATATCAGGATTGCCTCACTTCACCCCGGGTGTACCGGTCGTTCCTTCTACGGACAGCAGCGAGTTCCTTGCCGTCTCGCGGGTGGCGGCGGGTGCGCTCGTGACGGCGATCACCCGCCTGTACGCTTCGGCGGCCTCTGCGTCCCGGCCCCGGTCGCGGTACATGTCGCCGAGCATCAGATTACCGTCGGTGTAGCGCGGATCCATCCCGACCGCGGTCTCGAGCTCCGCGATGGCGTCGTCGTCCCGGTCCAGCGTCCGGTATGCCACGGCGAGCTGCAGCCGTATGGCGGGACCGAACGGCTCGACCTCGACGCCGCGCTCGGCCGCCCGGACGGCCTTCTCGGCGTACTCGCGGCCGAAGCCGAAGTCCGCCGCGAGGTTGTAGAGGTTGGCCAGGAAGACGTAGTTGTCATACTCCCAGGGGACGTACTCGATCGTGTCCGCCATCGCCGCTTCCGCCTCGCCCAGGGCCCGGACCGCGGCATCGGTGTAGGACTGCGCGTCCTGGCCGGCCTGCTCGGCGGCGCGCGCTTCCCGGAGCCGGTCGATGAACTCGGACTGCAGGGCCTGCCCCAACTCGGCACGGTACATGTCGTTGTACGGGTTGAGCGCTATCGCGCGCCGCGAAGCGGCCACGCGGTCCTGTCCCATACCGCTCAGCCGCGCGCGGAGGTATTGGTTGTCGGCCGCGACGTAGACGGCGTTGCCCATCGAAGCGGCCAGTACGACGCCCGCCAGGGCGATCCCCGCGTACGAGCCCCACGACGGGGCCTTGAGCTCGACGTTCCGCGCTACGGGTGCGAGCAGGATCCCCATGAACGCCCACAGGAGGAACGTGGAGCCGGTCACCGACAGGCCGGCGAGCAGGTGCACGAGATAGCCGGCGCAACCCGCCCACATCGCCGCGAGCAGGAAGCGCTCGCCGGCGTCCTCGCGGCTGAAGGCGACGGGAGCGCTCTTGAAGGCGGAGAGGCCGAACACGCCGTAGAGCAGCAGGAACCCTGGGACGCCGAAGGCCGTCATCGCCTGCAGGGGGTAGTTGTGAACGTTGTCCGCGACCGAGAGGTAGCCGGCGGCGGCGACGTACTCGACCGGCTTGTACTTGGGGAACAGCAGCCTGAACGTGTCCGCTCCGAACCCCGTGAGGGGCCGGTCCCTCACCGCCTCGACCGCCGCCTGCCATATCTGGGTCCGGGTCAGCCCGCTGCCTCTGCTGAAGTCCAGGATCGTGGAGAACCTCTTCGCGATGTTCATCACGTGGGACGGCGAATCCAGGCTCTGGTAAACGATCACCGCGCCCATGAGCACGACCGCGACGATGAACGCGTAGTCGAGCGCCTGGAGCCTGGTACGCCGGCGGAACGCGGCGAATCCCAGGATCGCCAACGCCACGATCCCCCCGATCCACGCTCCCCGGACGATGGCGGTTATCCAGGTGAAGACGACGAGGAGGAAGCCGGCCCAGTACGCGGCCCGCCACCATCTCTGGCGTTCCTCGAGCGCGAGCGCGAGCCCCAGCGGCAGGACGAGCACCAGGTACCCGCCGAGCAGATCGGGGTTGCCGTAGGTCGAGAAGGCGCGGCGCGCCTCGAACGGCAGGGTGCGTCCCCAGTCGACCGGATCGATGCCGAGGACCTGCGTCGCGCCGTAGCCCGCCACGAGCACCGCGCCGAGGAACGCCGTGCGCGCCAGCGAGCGGATGCGGGACGGCCGGTCAACGAACTGTACGGCGAGGAAGAAGACGGCGGCGTAGTTCACGAACGAGATGAGCCCCTCGAACCGCCGGTACTTGCCGAAGACCGCCGTGGGCGGGTGGATCGACAGGACGGTGGTGAGCACGACCCAGGCGAGGAAGGCGAGCACGAGCCAGTCCGCCGGCGTCCGGCGCACCTTGCCTCCTCGGATCAGGATCGACCAGCCCAGCGCCCCGTAGGCCACGAGCGTGACCGCGCGCATCACGAAGACCTTGACGATGTCGAACTGGTCGTAGGTCAGCGGGAGCCGCCAGACCCCCGTCCACGTCGCGTTCGACATCGCCAGGGGGACGGCCACCAGGAGCACGTGCAGGCATGCCCAGGCGACGCGGTGCCCGGCGTCCATCTCCGCCGAGACCGGACGGGAAGGCGCGCCGCCCCTCGGGCGGCCGCCCTTACCAGCCGCCGAGGACGCCTGCGTGCCCTTGCCGGCGGCCTTGCGGCGCGCCGCCTTCTTGCGGGAGCTCCCCATACGTTCCTCTCACACGGCCCCGCGACCCGTGAGCACGACGCGCAGGGTCTCGACGACGATCTGTAGGTCCATGGGCAGATTCTGATGATACATGTATATGAGGTCGTACTTCAGCTTGCGCTCCGGTGTCGTGGCGTAGCCTCCGGCGACCTGCGCCAATCCCGTCACCCCCGGCTTGACCCTGAAGCGCTCCCGGTAGCCGGGGATCTCGCGCACGAACCGTTCCACGAAGAACGGCCGCTCGGGTCTCGGGCCCACGAAGCTCATGGCGCCGTCGAGGATGTTGAGGAGCTGAGGCAGCTCGTCCAGGCGGTAGCGCCGCAGGAAGCGCCCGAAGGGCGTTACCCTGTCGTCGTCGGAGGTAGCAAGCACCGGGCCGCTCGCCGATTCGGCCCCCCTGACCATCGTGCGGAACTTGTAGACGCGGAACCTCCGCATGTCGCGCCCGACCCGCTCCTGGGCGAAGAAGACCGGCAGGCCCATCGTGAGCGCGACGCCGAGGGCGGCGAACAGCAGCACCGGCGAGAGCGCGATCAGGAGCACGGCAGCCCCGGCGATGTCGAGCGCGCGCTTCGTCGCCGAATACCAGGGGGCGACCGTGCGGCGGGTGATCTCCATCAGCGGTATGTCGGCGACCATGCTGTCCACGGTGCCGATGAACACCTCGTAGAGCTCGGGCACGACCTCCACGCGCACCTCGGTCTCCTCGCACAGCGCCAGGTCCTCCACCAGCTCGCGGATCTGGACAGGCGAGACGACGATCACGCGGTGCGCGTCGTGCTCGGCGACGATCGCCGGCACGTCCTCGGCGGTGCCCAGCACGGGCAGCCCCGACGCCGCCACCTCCTCGGAGAGGTCCTCCTCGGGAGTCGAGCGCGCGAAGCCGACCACCCGGTAACCCCAGGCCTCACGCCGGCGCAGCTCGTCGGCGAGCTCGGCGGCCACCGAGCCGGTGCCGAGGATCAGGATGCGCTGCTCCGGCCAGCTGATGCCGCCCAGGCGCAGCGCCAGCGCGCGCCAGCCGACCAGGGCCGCGAAGTGCAGCACCCAGGCGATCAGTATCGCCAGACGCGAGAAGGCGAAGAAGCGCGGTCCGCCGAAGAACGAGATGGCCGCGGTCAGCACGGCGCCGAGCGTGATGGCGGGGAAGACGGCGCGCGCGACCGCCCAGGAGCTCTCCGTGTGCTCGGGCTCGTAGAGGCCGTAGATGTAGCCGGCGGCGAGGTAGGCGAGTGTCAGCAGCGGCGCCAGCGCGACGTAGGCCTCGAAGTTGAAGCGAGGCAGCTCGCCGCCGAAACGGATGAGGTAGGCGACCACGAACCCCGCGTTGACCAGCACGGCGTCGAGCACGACGGAGAGCGTGAGGAAGCGCCTGCGCGACATCAGGCCTCCCCGCCGGAGACGTCCGCCCGGGGACCGAGCGCGACCGCCTCGCCGTAGACGGCGAGCGTGTCGTCGACCATGCGCGCGATCGTGAACTCGCGGCGCGCGCGCTCACGGGCCTGCGCGCCGAGCCGCTCGCGCAGCGCGCGGTCCTCGATCAGACGCCGCAGCGCCCCGGCCAGCGCCTCGACGTCGCCGGGAGGGACGGTGAGGCCGGTGACGCCGTCGGCGTTCACGAACGGCACGCCCGTGGTCAGCCGGGTGGAGACGACCGGCGTCCCCGACGCGTGCGCCTCGAGCTGCACGAGCCCGAAGGCCTCGCTGCGGGCGACCGAGGGCAGGCAGAACACGTCGGCCGCGCGGTACCAGGCGCGCAGCTCCGCGTCGTCCACCGGCGGCAGGAACGTCACGCGGCCGGCGACACCGCGCGCCATCGCGATGGTCCGCAGCTCGGCCTCCAGCGGACCCTTCCCGACCACCACGAGGTCGGCGTCGACGCCGGCCATCGCCCGCACCAGCACGTCGGCGCCCTTGTAGTAGATGAGTCTGCCGACGAACAGCACGATCGGCCGCTCGTGGCGCGCGCGCAGCTCCTCGGCACGGCGCTCGAGCTCCGGGGTCGGCTCGAAGGCCTCCACGCGGATGCCGAAGGGCACCACGCGGCACTTCCCGCGGACCCGAGCGAGGAACGGCGAGTGCTCCACCATGTCGGGAGAGGAGGCGACGACCAGGTCGACCTCGCGCAGGAAGCGCCGGAGCAGCGGCGCGTAGGCGGCCAGCATCGCACGCTGCCGGACGATGTCGCTGTGGTAGGTGACGACGGCCGGGACGCGGGATCCGTCCGCGCGCCGCGGGCGCGCGCGGAGCCACGACAGCTCGCCCCACGGGTACGGGAAGTGCAGGTGGACGAGGTCGGTGCGGCGCCCCACGGCGGCCAGCTCGCGCGCGAGGGCCGGCGCGACCGGAGCCGAGGAGACCGCGAAGATCCTCGGCAGGCGCAAGACCTCGACGCCCCCGAGCGTCTCGGAGACGCGCTCGGGCCCCTCGTTGGCGACGACCGCCCGGACCTCGTGCCCGCGCGTGGCGAGCGCCTCGGCGAGGTCGCGGAGGTGGTACTCGATACCGCCGAGGTGCGGCGGGTAGTGCTTGTTGACCATGGTGACGCGCACGCGCCGCTCCTCGCGGTCCGCCTTCAGGCCTGGCGGTCCCAATCGTCGTCGTAGCGGATGATGTCGTCCTCCTCGAGGTACTCGCCGACCGCGACCTCGATCACCTTCAGCGGCACCTTGCCGACGTTCTCGAGCCGGTGGGTCTCGCCGATCGGCACGTAGACGCTCTCGTTGGGGTGGACCTCGACACGCTCCTCGCCGCGGGTCACGAGCGCCGTGCCGCTCACCACCACCCAGTGCTCGCTGCGGTGGCGGTGGGACTGCAGCGATAGCCGCTGCCGGGGCTCGACCTCGATGAGCTTGATCTTGAAGCCGTCGGCCTGCAGCAGGTTCGTCCACGTGCCCCAGGGGCGCGCGGCGGTCCTGGGCGCCACCACCTCCGGCGCGCCGGCCTCGCGCAGCCGCTCGACCAGCATGCGCACCTCCTGCACGCGCGCCTTGTCGGCGACCAGCGTGGCGTCGGCGGTGTCCACCACGATGAGCCCCTCCAGCCCGAGGGTGGCGACCAGGCGGTCCTGCGTGTAGACGGTCGTCTGGCGCGAGTCGTGGTCGTACGCGCGGCCGACCAGCACGTTGCCCCGTTCGTCGGCGCACCCCAGGCGCTCCACCGACAGCAGCGAGCCTACGTCGCACCAGTCCAGCACCGCCGGAACGACCGCCACCCGCTCGGAGACCTCCAGCACCGCGGTGTCGAAGGGCGCCTGCGGCAGGCCGAGGAACGCCACGCGCGCCTCGTCGCCCGTCCAGCGCGCCGGCGGCGTCTCGGCGACCTCGCGGGCGACGCTCGCGATGCGAGCCGAGTGCGCGGAGGAGGGGGTCGCCGCGGCCTCCCCGGCGCGCTCGAGCTCCTCCAGCACTCGCGACGCGCCGGCGACGAGCATGCCGGCGTTCCACAGGTAGCCGCCCTCGGCGAGGTAGCGGGCCGCGGTGGCCGCGTCGGGCTTCTCGACGAAGCGCTCCACCAGCAGCGGCCGCGGGCCGGCCGCGGGCGATCCAGCCGGAGGGGCCTCCGCGCCCGCG
>JACUUM010000034.1 GCA_014859305.1 Coriobacteriia bacterium | reverse complement strand
GCATGTGTTAAGCACGCCGCCAGCGTTCATCCTGAGCCAGGATCAAACTCTCCGTGGAAAAGGTCACAGGGCAAGCCCTGTGATACACGAAGGTTGGATCTGCTCGATCCGGAGTGACCCACCTGCACCGGGTAAAGGAGACCCGGGCGGTTTGGGTCGGTGTCCGCCGGTTTGGTCCTTTGACCGACCCTCTCGGCAAGACGGGGTAATGTGGTCCGCTTTGCGGACCTTACTGGCTTCATCACAGTATCCGGTTTTCAAGGTTCAGGCGCAGCGAGGCGTTACCTTACCGGTCGATCCCCTCGCTGTCAATCGCTTCTCAGAGCAGTTCCCGGAGCTTGCGCGTCTGTCGCACGTACCCTCCGGACAATCAAAACGCCCCCGTCTTCGCGGAGGCGTCAAGTCGGCGGCCGAGACGCCACCTTCGGTAGCTGACCCGCCCTATCCGATTGACTCCATCCTGGTGCCGTTTATCAAGATCGCTCCAGTCCAACACTGGCCCGGTCGAAGCGGCAACGGGTAGGATACCACCCACCCCGGAGGCATGCAAACACCACGTTGTTCGACCTGCTGGCCGCGTCGGCCGGCCGGGGCGGAAATGGATGATACCCCGGGGGAGCGCGTCCTAAACACTCCTCGGCCACCCCCCGCCGGACAGGGCGTCGCATCCTATCACGCGCGACGCCGGTGTCAACCCTCGCCGGAGACCCCCCGCCGGTCGCGGGCCCGTCGCGACCCGCTGCGGCGGACCCCGTGAGCACGCGCCGTGCCAGGTCCGGACGGCACCGAGACGGTGTCCGCTACGTCTCGGACCGCGGCAAGACCAGCCTCGCCCAATGCCGGCGCCCGACCTGAAGGACGCCGACGAAGGCCGCCCGGTCGCCCCCGTACATGGTCACGGGCCTCCCGTCTATCCTCACGCCACCCTGGTCGATCAGCCGGCGCGACTCCGAGCGTGAGGTGGCGAATCCGAGATCCTCGAGCACCTTGGGCAGGTAGACCGTCTCTTCGGCGAGCACGTGACTCCGCATCTCCTCGGGTGCCTCGTGACGCTTGAAGACGCGGTCGAACGCCTCCTCTGCGGAGTCGGCAGCCTTCTGGCCGTGATACAGGGCCACTATCTCGCGCGCGAGGCGGCGCTTCACCTCGCCGGGGTGCGCCTCGCCGGAGACCAGAGCGGCCTCGATCGCGTCGACCTCGCCCACGGGAACCGATGTCGCGAGCCGGAAGTACTTGACCGTGAGCTCGTCGGGTATCGACATCACCTTGCCGAACATGTCGTCGGGCTCGTCCGTGAGGCCGATGTAGTTGCCGTAGGTCTTGCTCATCTTCTGGACGCCGTCGGTGCCCTCGAGCAGAGGCAATGTCAGGCAGACCTGCGGCTCGAGACCGAGCTTCTCCATCAGCTCTCGTCCGGCCAGCAGGTTGAACAGCTGGTCGGTCCCTCCGATCTCCACGTCCGCGCGTACGGCCACCGAGTCGTACGCCTGCGCGACAGGGTAGAGGAACTCGTGCAGCGAGATGCCCACTCCCTCGCGATAGCGCTTCTGGAAGTCGTCACGTTCGAGGATGCGCGCGATGGTGAACCGGCTGGTGAGCCGCAGCACGTCCGCGAAGCCCAGCGGGGAGAGCCACTCGGAGTTGCGCCGCATCTCGGTCGCGTCGGGATCCAGTATCCGGAAGGCCTGTTCGATGTAGGTCTGCGCGTTGACCTCGATCTCCTCGCCCGTCAGTGCCGGCCGGGTCGTGTTGCGGCCCGAGGGGTCACCGATGAGCGCCGTGAAGTCGCCGATGATGAGCACGACCTTGTGGCCGAGGTCCTGGAACTGGCGCAGCTTGCGCAGCGGCACCGCATGACCGAGATGCAGATCCGGCGCGGTCGGGTCCACGCCGAGCTTCGCGACGAGCTGCCGCCCGCTCCGAAGCTTCTCGAGGAGTGCGTCGGCCGGTGCGACACCCGCCGCTCCACTGCGGATGACGTGCATCTGGTCTTGGGCGCGTCCCACCGTACCGGCTGCCTTCCCCGCACGCCGCCTCCGTGTTCGCGCAGGCGCTCCGGCACGGCGGACGCGTGACGAGGCGGTGACGAGGCGGGAGTGCCTTGGCTGGCTCGACGTTCGCACGTCATACTAGCATGAAGGTTTGCCCCGCCCGGCCGGTCATCCGGCCCTCGAGAGGGCCTCGGATCGCCGAAAGAGCGAGGAGCGCATGGACCATTCCGGCAGGAGCGGCCGCGGCGAGCGGCGCACACCGAAGCCGCGACCGCGGCCCAAGCCTCGACCGAGGAGCGGGTCGGCCGACGGCCCCGCTCCCTCTCCCTCTCCTCGGGACCGCGCCCCCTCCGCGGGCGGGCAGCCGACGCGGGCGATACCCCGGGTGAGCGCGCCGCCGACGACGTCCTCCGGAAGGCCCGCGTCCGGGCGGAGACCTGGCCCGCAAGGGGGGGTGCCGAGCGGAAGCGCCTGGCGGAGGAGGCCGGCGGGCCGCCTGAAGCGCGCCCTGAAGGTCGCCGCGCTGCTCGCGCTGATCACGACGGTCGCGCTGGGCGTCACAGCCGCGGCCGTCTACGCCCACATCTCCAAGTCGCTCCCGGATCCCGCCGGCCACATGAAGGGGCGCGACCAGACCTCGGTCATCAAGGACCGTGACGGCCGCACGCTCGTCGAACTGTTCGCCGAGCAGAACCGCACGGACGTCCCGCTCACCGAGATGCCCATCGAGCTGCGCCGCGCCGTCATATCCACGGAGGACAAGCGCTTCTACGAGCACAAGGGCGTCGATCCGTGGGGTATCGCGCGCGCCGTTCTCGTCGACATCCGCACCGGCTCGAAGGTCCAGGGCGGCTCGACCATCACGCAGCAGTTCGTGAAGCAGGCGTTCGTCACGCCCGAGAAGACCGTGAAGCGCAAGGTCATGGAGGGCATGCTCGCCTACCAGGTGGAGAAGCGCTACACCAAGGACGAGATCCTCGAGCTCTACCTCAACACCATCTACTTCGGCCACGGAGCGTACGGCGTGCAAGCGGCCTCGCAAGTCTACTTCGGCAAGCATGTCGGCGACCTCACGCTTCCGGAGTCGGCCGTGCTGGCCGGCGTGATCAAGGCCCCGGCCAGGTTCTCGCCCTACCTGGACGAGAAGGCGGCCGAGAGGCGCCGCGCCACCGTGCTTTCGCAGATGGTCGCCGAGAACTACGTCGACCGCGAGTCGTACGCCGAGGCGCTCGCTGCCGAGCTCGAGCTCAAGGGTCTCGACAGGGCCAAGGCGCGCGCGCCGTACTTCGTCGAGTACGTGAAGTCCCTCCTCGTCGAGGAGTTCGGAGCGGACGCCGTCTACCGCGGCGGGATCACCGTGAAGACGACCCTGGACCTCAAGATCCAGGAGGCGGCGGAGCGCGCCGTGCGCGAGACACTGAACCGCAAGGGCGACCCGTCGGCATCGCTCGTGGCGATAGACCCGGCCTCCGGCGAGATCGTGGCGATGGTCGGCGGGAGGGACTTCGGCACGCAGCAGTACAACGTCGCCGTGCAGGGCCGGCGACAGCCGGGTTCCGCATTCAAGCCGTTCGTGCTGGTCACAGCCCTACAGCAGGGCATCTCACCCGAGGCCACCTTCGAGAGCGGTCCGGTCAGGCTCACCGTAGCCGGCAGCGATCCCTGGAAGGTCACCGGCGCGGGCGGTGGGCGGCGAGGGCCGATGCGGTTGCGCGAAGCCACAGAGCGATCGGTCAACTCTGTCTTCGCCCAGCTCATCATGGCCGTAGGTCCCGAGAAGGTGGTCGAGACGGCCCGCAAGATGGGGATCCGCGAGGAGATGACGCCCGTGCCCGCCATCGCCTTGGGCGGCCACGAGCAGGGAGTCTCGCCCCTTGCCATGGCTTCCGCGTACGGCACACTGGCCAACGAGGGCGTC
This sequence comes from Coriobacteriia bacterium, assembly GCA_014859305.1. NCBI lineage: Bacteria > Bacillati > Actinomycetota > Coriobacteriia > Coriobacteriia bacterium. The sequence goes on along the minus strand of JACUUM010000034.1, from coordinate 25,897 downwards.
CACGTCCGCGCCCACGGGATCCGCGAGGTGCGCGACGCCACCGGAGAGGTCCTCATGAAGGCCGAGCGCAAGAAGAGCAGGGCCCTCGACCCGGAGATCGCGGCCCTGACCACGGACATCCTCAAGGGTGTCGTCACCTCTGGAACCGGCAAGGCGGCGGCGATAGGCCGGCCCGTCGCCGGCAAGACGGGTACCACGCAGGAGTACCGCGACGCGTGGTTCGTCGGCTACACCCCGCAGCTCGCCACGGCGGTGTGGGTGGGCTACCCCGAGGAGCAGCGCGAGATGACCAACGTGCACGGGATCAAGGTCACCGGCGGCTCCTTCCCCGCCCGCATCTGGGCGAGCTTCATGCGCTCGGCGCTCGGCGGCGAGCCCGCCAAGGACTTCGCGAAGCCCGAGGGGCTCAAGACGGTGTCCGTCTGCACTCTGAGCGGGTTGCGCGCCGGAGAGTACTGCGAGGAGACGCGCAAGGCCCTCTTCCTGGCCGAGGCCGTGCCCGACGCCTGCGACGTGCACACCGCCCCCGTCCGGATCGGGATCCCGAACCTCGTCGGCATGACCAAGCAGGCTGCGATCGCGGCGCTCAAGAAGCTGATGTTGCTGGTCAAGGTCGTCGAGCGCGATGTGGCGGGAGTCGCGGCGGGCATCGTGGCGGAACAATCGCCCAAGCCAGGCAGTACCGGGACCACCGAGACGGTCGTCACGATCGTGGTGTCGACGGGGGGCGGGAACGACAGGCCGCCGGTCGCGAGGATGACGGTCACGCCCGAAGCGCCCTCGGCCGGCGAGGAGGTGGCGTTCGACGGCTCCGGCTCGACGGACGACAAGGAGGTCGTCAAGTGGGTCTGGGAGTTCGGCGACGGCACGAAGGCCGAAGGCGTCGAGGTGACCCATCGGTACGCGACCCCGGGCACCTATGACGTGGTGCTCTGGGTCACGGACGACCGCGGCCAGGTCGGCACCGCCAGGCTGTCGGTCACCGTCCGGTAGACGGCCGACGTCGCCGTCTCGCAGGCACGCGCGCACGGCTCGATCTCCGGCTAGCGGACGCCTCGGTAGAAGTGGCCCGAGGTCCCCGTGGCGCCCAGTGGCCCGTCGGGCAGCGGAACTCCGGCGAGTGCGGCCTCCATCCGCCCGACGAAGGCGGCCGTGAGCACGGCGGCCTCTTCCGGGGCCTCCGTCCGGAAGTCCAGGCGCAGCGCGGCGACGCCCGCGGAGACCAGCTCGGGCAGGGCCCGCGCCAGGTCCAACGGGACCGAGTTGTACAGGTGGGAGCGACCCGACGTGTCGGTCGTGACCGGGAACTCGAAGCCCTTCCGGTCGCGCAGCCGCCATCGCGTGGCCCTTCGGGCGCAGCGCACGCACCCCTCTGCGCACGGTCCGCTGGCCTGCAGGGCACAGTGCTCCGCGACCATGAGCTCGACTCGGCCGTAAGCGAGGACCCCGACGGGCACCGGCGAGGCGGAGGCGACGCCCGCCATGCGGCGTCCCGAGAGCTCGGGCGAGAGCCAGACCCGCGACGCGCCCATCTCGGCGAGCGCCTCCACCGTCGATGCGTTCAGCGCGTTCAGCGGCCAATCCGCCTCCACGGTCGCGCCGGCGGCAGCGGCCAGCGACAGCGAACCAAGGTCTGCAGCCGCCACCGTCCCCCCCTCGCGCACCCAGGCGGAGACGCGCTCGCGCTCGACGTCGTGGACGACGCGCGGCAGCAGGGGCGCGACTAGCGGAGGCAGCCGCACGGGCCGCAGGCACGAGGTGACGTCGAGCAGCGCCCGGTCCGCGCCGGCCTGCAGTGCCGCCTCGAGCGTGCCTAGCTCCCCTGCCACCGCGACGACCTGCGGCCGCCCGGCCCGACCCCCGCCTCGCCGCTTCGGGGATGGCACGGACGGCGCCTCCGAGCGCGCGACGCTCCGTCTCCATGGCGCCAGGAGTCGTCCCTCGAGCCGCTCGAGCGCCTCGCGCCGCGCGGCGTGCAGCGCCGAGTAGCCCATGCCGACAGCAGCGTCCAGCTCCAGGTCCCACGAGCCGGGTCGCCAGTCGGTGCCGCCGAGGCGGCCGACGTGCTCCATCACCTCGCCGGCGGTGATCGGCTTGGTCCGAGCGCGCTCCACGATCGGACCCTCCCCTCTCCCCGCCGCCTCGCCGGACCGAGCCTCGACCAGCAGCGTGGAGCCCTCGCGCAGACGGACCCGGAAGGCGACCTCCAGCGGCCGGAGCTGCTCGCGACCGGCCCGGAACGTCCGGCGCGCAGCCGAGAGCAGGGAGGCGTTCGCGACGCGGAAGACGCGGTCGCCGGCGGCGGTAGGCCCCTGGATCGCTACCGTCACCAGCGATCCCGCCGGTGCGACCGCCACCGCGGTCGAACCGAGCCGCATCGGCCCGAGCTTCTGGGCGAAGCGCCCCTCTCGCGTCCAGAACTCCACGACGTCGTCGGACTCGGCCGCTCTCTCCAAGGCGACGGTCGCACCCGCTGCCTCCGCGGAGGACACCCGGCCGAGCGGCACGCCGCGGTTGTTCGGACGCGAGCGGCTCATCATCCGCTCGTCACGGACGCCGGTGAGGTACCCTTGCGTGAAGCCGCGGCTGAAGGCCTCCTCGAGCGCCTCCCACTCCGCCGCCGTGACCTCGAACCCCTCCGGGTCGGCGACGGCACGATCGATGGCGGCACGGTACACGCCGGTGACCAGCGCCACGTACTCCGGGCTCTTCATCCGGCCCTCGATCTTCAGCGCGGACACCCCGGTGGCGACCAGCGAGGGCAGGACCGAGATGCCGGCCAGGTCCTTGGGACTGAGCAGGTAGCGTCCTCCCCGGGACGCCGCGCGCCCCGCCTCGTCGATCAGCTCGTAGGGCAGGCGGCAGGGCTGCGCGCACATCCCGCGGTTCGCCGACCGCCCTCCGATGGCCGAGGAGAGCAGGCAGGCGCCGGAGTAGCAGTAGCACAAGCTGCCGTGCACGAAGCTCTCGACCTCGACGCCGCCTTCGTCCACGAAGTGGTCGATCTCGGCCAGCGACGTCTCGCGCGCGAGCGTGACCCGAGCGGCACCGAGGCGGGCGAGTTGGCGGACCGAAGCGAGGCTGTGCGCGTTCACCTGCGTGGACGCGTGGAGGCGGACGTCGGGTGCCCGTCCCCGCAGTGCGCGCATGAGTCCGACGTCCTGCACGATCACGGCGTCGACCCCCACCTCCCACGCCGACATGACAGTCTCGATCGCGTCCGGGATCTCGTCGTCGTGAACGAGCACGTTCGCCGTCAGGTATACCTTCGCTCCCCGCAGGTGCGCGTAGCGGCAGCCTTCGGCCAACGCGGATGGGGTGAAGTTCTCGGCGCCAAGGCGCGCGTTCAGCGTGCCGAGGCCGCAATAGACCGCGTCGGCACCGTTGTTGACCGCCGCGAGCAGCGCCTCCGGTCCGCCGGCCGGCGCGAGGAGCTCGGGTCGCTGGTTCGCACGGAGGCTCACGGGGTATCTCCTCGTCTCGGCGGACCATCCGCCGGAAAACGTTACGTCTCCGCCACGAGGCGCGGTCCCGAGTGGCGCGCCGTGGCGGCGATGGGGCACAATACAGCCTGGTTACGAAGGGAGCGCGATGTCAAGCAGGCGCGCCCGCCACCGGCACAAGCGCGGCGGCAACAGGGGTCTCAAGATCCTCCTCAAGTCCTTCCTCCTGCTGACGGTCCTCGCCGTGCTCTTCACCGGGGCCGGCACCCTGACCGCCTACGCCTTCGTCCGGTCATGGCTGAAGGACCTGCCCGACATCTCTTCCCCCGATGCGTTCAAGGTCCCGATGCCCACACGGATCTACTCGTCGGACGGCGAGTTGATCGCGCGGCTGTACCTCGAGAACCGCTCCGTCGTGAAGTACTCGCAGATCTCGACGGACCTGCCGAACGCCCTCGTCGCCGTGGAGGACGAGCGCTTCTACGAGCACCGGGGCATCGACCTCATCGGCATCCTCCGCGCCGCCGCCATCGACATCGCCGCCGGAAGCGTCAAGGAGGGCGCCTCCACCATCACCCAGCAGTACATCCGCAACACGGTCCTGCAGGAGGAGCGGACCGACATCACGCCGGCTCGCAAGGTCCGCGAGATGTACCTGGCGAGCGAACTGGAGAAGCGCAAGTCCAAGCAGGACATCCTAGAGCTCTACCTGAACGCGGTGTACTTCGGCGAGGGGGCCTACGGAGCCGAAGCCGCGGCGCGCACGTACTTCTCGAAGCGCGCGAGCCAGCTCACGCTGCCCGAAGCCGCGCTCCTCGCGGGGTTGCCGCAGTCGCCGGGGAAGCTCAGTCCCTTCGAGAACCCGGAAGGGTCGCTGAAGCGCCGCAACCAGGTGCTCGCCCGCATGCTCAAGAACGGCTACATCGACCAGGCGCGCTACGAGGAGGCCGTCGCGACGCCGGTGAAGCTGAAGAAGACCGAGGAGCCCGCCCAGGGGATCCACAGCGCGCACTACTTCGTCGCGCACGTCAAGAAGCTGCTCCAGCAGAAGTACTCGGCCGCGGTCGTGTTCAAGGGCGGGCTCAAGGTGTACACCACGATCGACACGCGGCAGCAGCGTTACGCCGAAGAGGCCGTGAAGCGGGGGCTGGGGCAGAAGGGCGACCCCGATTGCGCCCTGGTCTCGATCGATCCGCGTGACGGCCACATCAAGGCGATGGTGGGCGGCAACGACTACGGGAAGAACAAGTTCAACCTCGCCACCCAGGGCAAGCGCCAGCCGGGCTCGTCGTTCAAGACGTTCGTCCTCGTCGCGGCCCTCGAAGAGGGGTTCTCGCCCAACACCTACGTGAACTCGTCCTCACCCGCGGTCATCCCGACCGGCCGCTACAGCCCTCCCTGGCAGGTCTCCAACTCGGAGGGTAGAGGGCAAGGCATGGTGACGCTTGCCAAGGGGACGCAATCCTCGATCAACACCGTCTTCGCCCGGATGATCAAGGAGGTGGGCGCCAAGAAGGTGTCTCAGACGGCCAAGCGTATGGGGATCACGACGGAGGTCCCGCACTACCTCTCCATCGCGCTCGGCAGCCAGAACGTCACCCCGCTCGAGATGGCTTCGGCGTACGGGACGCTCGCGACCGGCGGGATCCACCATAACCCGCTGGCCATAACCAAGGTCGTCGACGCCGAGAACGAGACCATCTACAAGGCCAAGCCCAAGGGCAAGCGCGCGCTGGACAAGGAGATCGCGTACGCGGCCACGAAGATCCTCAAGGGCGTCATCACCAACGGCACGGGGCGCAGGGCCCAGATCGGGAGGCCGGTGGCCGGCAAGACCGGCACCAGCCAGAACTACCGCGACGCATGGTTCGTCGGCTATACGCCGCAACTGGTGACGTCGGTGTGGGTGGGCTACTACGAGTCCGAACGCCCGATGCGGTCCATCCGCGGAGTGCGCGGCTTCGGTGGCACGCTGGCGGCCCCCATCTGGGCCGACTACATGTCCAAGGCGCTCAAGGGCGTCGAGCCGCTGGATTTCGAGTCTGCGCCCTCCCCGAAGTACGGCAAGAAGAAGGCCATCGGGGGCAAGGCGCCGTCCGAGGGCGACGAGGACGACGGCGACGAGAAGCAGTCGCAGCCGTCTCAGCCTGCTCCGAAGAAGAAGGCGCCGAGCGGGGGGGACACCGGCGGGAACGACCAGCCTGCGCCCGGCCAGCCCAAGCCGCCTCCCCCTCCGCCTCCCCCGCCACCCGAACCGCCGCCGGAACCGCCGCCGGAACCGCCGGCGAGCGGCGGCAATCAGGAGGCGAAACCGCCGCCCAAGCAGGAGCAGCAGGCGCCGCCCAAGCAGGAGCAGCAGGCGCCGCCGTCCGAGGACGGACGCTGACGGGCCGCTGAGAGCACCCGTATCGGGCCTCCTCCGTCGCGCCTCGGGAGACGCTACAGACGCTACCTAGTGCGGGCGCCAGGCGCCGCCCCCGGGGCCATGGCCGACCGGCGTCCGACTCGTCCTCGACGGTGGTCCGGTCCGTCCTCTCGATACGTGGCGGCTGCCCTCGAGATAGAACCGCAGGTCGAGCTCGTGCCCGGCGCTCAACCCCACACGCCCGGACATCCGCACCGCCTCCGATGGCAGCGGCGCGTCGAGCACCGCGAGGCGCCCCTCCCCCAGAGGAGCACCGTTGTCCGACAGGTCGACGCCGAGCGCTTGGGCGAGGCGACCCGGACCGCTCGCGACCTCCGTGTCCCGACGCCCGCCGCGCCTCCGCCGCATCTCGTCGACACCGGCCAGCGGCTCGAGTGCGCGGACGAGCACGGCCCCGGCCACACCCTCCGCCTCGCACACGAGGTTGACCATGTGGTGGTTCCCGTACGTGAAGTACACGTACGCCCTCCCCGGCGGCCCGTACATGACCGCGTTGCGGTTCGTGACCCCCTTCGTGGCCGCATGCGACCCCGGGTCGTGCACGCCGAGGTACGCCTCGACCTCCACGATGCGCCCTCCGGTGACGACCCCTCCCGACCTGCTCACCAGCACCTTGCCGAGGAGCTCGGGCGCGACCTCTTCCGTCGGACGGGCGAAGAACGACTCGGGCAACACCCTCGCGTGGGGGAACCGTTCCTCCCACGTCGGCGCGAACGACTCGCGTTCGGGGTCTCCGCCGCCCATGCGATGCACTGGGCTCCCTCCTCCACCGGCGCGTCAGCGAGACGTATCGTACGTCAAGCCGGCCGGTCGACAGTACTGACGATGAACGCTCCGACGAGCGCCGTGTCACGGGGCGTCATGCGATGCGGGACCGCTTGAGCCAACCCGGGACGCCGTCCAGCGGCTGGCAGTTGAGGAGATCGTCGGGCGTCAGGCCGGCGCGGCGGGCGATCGCCACCCCGTAGGACATGAAGTCCATGTGCGCCGAGGAGTGCGCGTCCGTGCCGAGGCAGAACCTCACGCCGAGGCGACTGGCCGCGCGGATGTGCGCGTCGGTCAGGTCGAGGCGGTCGGGGTACGAGTTGATCTCCAGGATCGTCCCGCTCTCCGCCGCCTTGGCGAACAGCGCGTCCAGGTCGAGGTCCATCGGGTCGCGCCGCCCGAGTATGCGCCCCGTGAGGTGCGAGATCACGTCGACGTAGGGGTTCTCCATCGCGCGCAGCAGTCTGTCCGTGAGCTGCTTTCTGGGCTGCCGCATCCCGGCGTGTATCGATGCCAGACAGATATCGAAGCGCGCGAGCACCTCCGGAGCGTAGTCCACCGAGCCGTCGTCGGCGATGTTGAGCTCGATCCCCTTGAGCACACGGGGCGCGCAGCCGTCGCCGTTCACGGCGTCGATCAGCGCCCACTGCTCCTCGAGCTGCTCGACCGACAGGCCGCGCACCATGCGCAGCTCGTATGCGTGGTCGGTCACGGCGACGTACTCGTAGCCCAGCCTCGCGGCCTTCTCCCGGTTCTCCTCCACCGAGGACCGGCTGTCCGTGGACGTCGTGTGGGCGTGCAGCTCGCCGCGGATGTCGCCGAGCTCGACCAGCCGGGGAAGCCGGTGCTCCAGCGCCTCGACCACCTCGCTCGACCCGAGCCGGTACTCGGGCGGCGGCGTGGCCATGCCCAGCGCGGCGTAGACCTCCTCCTCGGTCGCTCCGGCGATGCGCTCCCCGGTCTCGACGCGGAAGACACCGTACTCGCTCACCTTCAGCCCCGCGCGCTTGGCCACCTCGCGGACCCGTACGTTGTGGTCCTTGTTGCCCGTGAAGTACTGCAGCGCGGCGCCCCACGTCTCGGGGCTCACCGCCCGCACGTCGACCTGCAGGCCGCTGGCGGCCAGCACACTCGTCTTCGTACCGCCGCTGCCCAGCACGCGCACGACCATCGGAAGCGAGCGGACCTGCTCCATGACGGCCGAAGGGTCCTCGGCGGCGACGAGGATGTCTATGTCGCCTATGGTCTCCTGCATCCGGCGGATGGAGCCGGCCGGCTCCGCGTGCACGACGCCGGGGAGGCGCCGAAGCTCCTCCGCCATGCGCTCGGCGAGCGGCAGCGCGTCCATCAGCAGGATGCGTTCGTGGTGCGCCTTGGCGCGCTCGATGCCGGCCGCGACGTTCTCGATGGTCTTGGCTCCGAAGCCGGGCAGCCCCTCGAGACGCCCGGCCGCCAGAGCCTCTTCGAGGTCCTCCACCGAGGTCACCTGCAGCTCGTCGTAGAGCAGCCGCGCCCGCTTGGGGCCTACCCCCGGGACCTCCATGACGCGGATGATACCGGGCGCGAACTCCGACTTCACCTGCTCGAACTCGGGGAACGTGCCGCGGTCGAAGATCTCGGCGATCGAGGCGGCCAGCTTCACACCGATGCCGGGCACATCCGTGAGCCGCCCCTCGGCGGCCAGCGCCGAGAGCGGCTCGGGATAGGCGCGGATGCTGTTGGCCGCCTTGTGGTAGGACAGGAAGCGGAACTTGTCGGCGCCGGAGACCTCGAGCAGGTCGCCCATCGTGTCCAGCATCGACGCGACAGCCGCGTTGTCGAACTCGGGCATCCGCGCCTCCCCTCGACGCGACTCGCTCTCGTATGTACCGCTTCCGGCGCCGGCTACTCCGCGGCCAGCGACTCCAGCCACGCCTCGTCGGCGGCGAGCACGTCGCGCCCGCGGGAGAGCTGCGCGCGGACGGCGTCGTGTCCGGTCCCGCCCTCGCTCGTGCGACGCGCGACGGCGCGGTCGACGTCGAGCGCCTCGGAGACGCCGGCGAGCGCGGGGTGTGCCGCGGCGAACTCCTCGGGGGTGAGGTCCTGGAGGGCGATGCCGCGCCGCTCGCACTCCGCCACCAACCTGCCGACGACCTCGTGGGCGTCGCGGAAGGGCACGCCGCGTTCGGCGAGGTGGTCGGCCAGGTCGGTCGCGACCATGAAGCCGCCGAGCGCCGCCCGGCGCATGCGCTCCGAGTTCACCCGCATCGATCCGATCATGCCGTCTGTGGCTCGCAGGCAGTCGCGCAGCGTGTCTATGGCGTCGAAGGCGCTCTCCTTGTCCTCCTGCATGTCCTTGTTGTACGCCAGCGGGAGGCCCTTCAGCATCACGAGCAGCGCCTGCAGGTCCCCCAGCACGCGGCCCGTCTTGCCGCGGACGAGCTCGGCGACGTCGGGGTTCCTCTTCTGGGGCATGATCGAGCTGCCCGTGGAGAACGAGTCGTCCATCGTCACGAAGCCGAACTCCTCGGCCGACCACAGCACGAGCTCCTCGCACAGGCGGCTCAGGTGCACCATCGCGAGCGCGCATGCGTACGTGAGGTCGACGAGGAAGTCGCGGTCGGAGACGGCGTCCAGCGAGTTCGCCGTGACGACCGAGAACCCGAGGGCGTCGGCGACGGCCTGGCGGTCGATCGGGAAGGTCGTGCCGGCGAGCGCCGCCGAGCCCAGCGGCATGGCGTCGGCGGCCTCGCGGGCGTGCCGCAGCCGCGTGACGTCGCGGCTGAGCATCCAGAAGTACGCGAGCAGGTGGTGGCTGAGCAGCACCGGCTGCGCCTTCTGCAGGTGCGTGTAACCGGGCATCACGACGCCGAGGTGCTCCTCGGCCAGGCGCAGGAGCGTCGCCCGCAGGCCGGTGGCGGCCTCTGCGAGCTCGCGGACGGCGTCTCGCGCGTGGATCCGCTCGTCGAGAGCGACCTGGTCGTTGCGCGACCGGGCGGTGTGCAGCCGCCCTCCCGCGGGCCCTGCCTTGTCGATGAGGGCGCGTTCGACCGCCATGTGCACGTCCTCGTCGGCGAGCACGAACTCGAACCTGCCCTCGCGGATCTCGCGGTAGATCTCGGAGAGTCCCCGTTCGATCGCCGCGAGGTCCTCGGGGGGGATGACGCCGGTCGCGGCGAGCATGCGCGCGTGCGCGAGCGAGCCGAGGATGTCCGCCTCCCACATCCGCTTGTCCACCGGCAGCGAGGCGGCGAACTCCTCGACGAACTTGTCGAGCGGCTTGCCGAACCGGCCGCCCCACGGGGTCTTCCTGTCCTCGGGCATGCGCGCCTCCCCGGCGTCGCGGGCGCCTACACCTCGCCCTCGTGGCCGACCTTGCGGCGCTGACGCGCCCAGACCCTCGTCGGCAGGCCCCAGAGCTCGATGAAGCCCTCGGCGGCCTTGTGGTCGAACGTGTCCGCCTCGTCGTAGGTGGCGAGGCCGTAGTCGTAGAGGGAGTACGGCGAGCGGCGGCCGACGGTGGTGCACGAGCCGCGGTAGAAGCGCAAGCGCACGTCGCCGGCGACCAGCTTCTGCGTGCTGTCCAGGAACCCGTCCAGCGCCTCCTTCAGGGGCGAGAACCACAGCCCGTTGTAGACGAGCTCGGCCCATTTCTGCTCCACCCCCAGCTTGTAGTGGAGCACCTCACGCTCCAGGCACAGATCCTCGAGCGCTTTGTGCGCCTGGATGAGCGCGAGCGCGCCGGGCACCTCGTAGACCTCGCGGCTCTTCACGCCGACGAGGCGGTTCTCGATCATGTCGATCCGGCCGAAACCGTTGCGACCCGCGATGCCGTTCATGGCGACGATGATCTCGTGGAAGCTCCTGCCGGCGCCGTCCAGCGCCACCGGGAGCCCGCGCTCGAAGGACAGCTCCACGTACTCGGGCTCGGCGCAGGACTCGCCACGGGCGTCGGAGGTCAGCGTGTAGATGTCCTCGGGGGGCTCGGCCCACGGGTCCTCGAGCACGCCGCACTCTATGGCGCGGCCCCACAGGTTGTCGTCGATGGAGTACGGGCTGGCCTTGGTGGTCGGCACGGGGATGCCGTGGGCGCGCGCGTAGTCCATCTCCGCCTCACGGGTGCACAGGTCCCACTCGCGCACCGGCGCGAGCACCTCGAGGTCGGGGTCGAGCGCCGCGATACCGACCTCGAAGCGTACCTGGTCGTTGCCCTTTCCGGTGCAGCCATGGGCTATGCAGCGCGCGCCGGTGCGGTGGGCCTCGTCCACGAGGTGCTTGACGATGATCGGACGCGACATCGCGGAGAGCAGCGGGTACTTGTTCTCGTAGAGCGCGTTGGCCTTCAGCGCCCGGCTCAGGAAGTCCTCCACGTACTCCTCGCGCACGTCGCGCACGATCGACTCGACCGCGCCTATGTCCAGCGCCTTCAGGCGCACGAACTCGAGGTCCTGGCGCTCCTGGCCCACGTCCACGGCCAGTGCGATCACGTCGAGGTCCCTCACCTCGCGCAGCCACTGGATCGCCACGGACGTGTCCAGCCCACCGGAGTACGCCAGCACGCACCTGTCCTTCGCCACGCGCTTCCCTTCCCTTCCGTCCGAGGACCGCCCGAGCCGCCCTCCCGGCGACCGGCGCCCTAGCGGCGCGGTCTGCCCCGGTACCCGTCGAGCGTGTCCGTCAGCGCCTCGGCGTCGGCGGCCGAGATCGCGAGCACGAGGATCGTGTCGTCTCCGGCCACCGAGCCGAGCACGCCGTCGAGATCGGCCGCGTCCAGCGCCGCCGCCACGCCCGGCGCCGTCCCCGTCGATGCCTTCACCAGCACCAGGTTCTCCGAGCGCACCACGCCGACGACCAGGTCGGCGATCATCCTCTGCAGGTGCAGATCCTCGGCGAGCACGTAGACGCCTTCGGGGAGCTTCCGGACTCCCATCTCCGTGATGTCGCGCGAGACCGTCGCCTGGGTGCACTCGAACCCGGCCGGCTTCAACCGCTCGACGAGCTCCCGTTGCGTGCGGATGCGCTCGCGCCGCACTATCTTGCGGATCTCCTCTTGCCTCTGGGTCCGTCTCCTCATGCCTCGACCCTTCCACGGGGACGTCCCGGCAGACGCCCTCACCCCAACAGAAGCGACAGCAGCGCCTTCTGGGCGTGCAGCCGGTTCTCCGCCTCGTCGAACACGACCGAGCGGGGCGAGTCGATCACCTCGTCGGTCACCTCCTCGCCGCGATGGGCGGGGAGGCAGTGCATGAACAGGGCGTCCTCGGCTGCGCGCTCCATGAGCGCGGCGTCGCAGGTGTAGGCGGCGAAAGCCGCCAGCCGCGTCTCGCGCTCGTCCTCCCGCCCCATCGACGCCCACGTGTCCGTCGCCACGACGTCGGCGCCGGCGACGGCCTCGGCGGGCTCGCGAACGACGCGGAGCCGCGCACCCGTGCGGTTGGCCGAGGCGAGCTCGCGCGCCCGCGCGAGCACGTCCTCGGCGGGCTCGAAGCCCTCGGGCCCCGCGATAGTGACGTCCAGCCCGGTGAGCGCGCCGCCGAGAAGATAGCTGTTGGCCATGTTGTTGCCGTCGCCCACGTAGGCGAAGCGCAAGCCGGCGAGACGGCCTTTGCGCTCCTCGATCGTCAGGAGGTCGGCCAACACCTGGCAGGGGTGGTGGTCGTCGGTCAGCGCGTTGACGACGGGGACCGAGGAGTGCTCCGCGACCTCCTCGAGGTGGCCGTGCGCGGACGTTCGCAGCACGATCGCGTCCACGTAGCGCTCGAGCACCTTGACCGTGTCGTGCACCGTCTCGCTGCGCGAGAAGGCGTCGCCCGGACCGAGCACCACGGGCTGCAGCCCGAGCCTCCCGCAGGCGACCTCGAAGCTCACCCTCGTACGCACCGAGGGCTTCAGGAAGACCAGCGCCGCCGCCTTGCCATTCAGCGGCGCCTCCCGCTCGCCACGGGTCCACCGCGCCTTGTCGGCCGCCGCCCTGTCGAGTACCAGACGCAGTTCCGCGGGCGTGAGGTCCGCCAGGGTCAGAAGGTCGCGCCCCCTCAGGGTGTCGTCGCTCACGACGGGACCTCCGTAAGCAGCTCGTCCAAGGCGGCCAGGAGCGTGTCGATCTCGGGAGTATCGCACGTCAGCGGCGGGAGGAAGCGCAGGATCGAATCGCCGATCGCGTTGAGGACGAACCCCCGGTCGAGCGCCGCGGCGGCGACGCGCTGCGCCACCGGCTCCGCCAGCGTGACCGCGTTCATGAGACCGGCGCCCCGCACCTCGGCGACGCGGCCGTTCCGGGCGGCCAGCCCGCGCAGGCCGGCCCGCAGGTGCTCGCCGGCCCGCACCGCGTTCTCGCCGGTGCGCTCCTCGGCGTGGGCGGCCAGCGCGGCGAGCGCCGCGGCACAGACGACCGGGCCGCCGCCGAAGGTGGAGCCGTGGTCGCCGGGCCCGAACGTCACGGCCACCTCGTCGATCGCCACGAGAGCGCCGACCGGAAGCCCGTTGGCCAGCGACTTGGCGAGCGTCATCACGTGGGGCCGGACGCCGAGGGCCTGGTGCGCGAAGGCCGGACCGGTCCGATAGATGCCGGTCTGCACCTCGTCGAGCATGAGGAGGGCGCCGCGCTCCTCGCACAGCGCGGCGACCCCTTCGAGGTAGCCCGGCTCGCCGGGCCACACCCCGCTCTCACCCAGGATCGGCTCGAGCATCACGGCGCACGTCCGCTCGTCCACGGCTTCCGCCAGCGCCGCGAGGTCGTTGAGCGGCACGTGCGAGAAGCCCGCCGGCAACGGCTCGAACAACTCCTGCTTGCTCGGCTGCCCCGTGGCCGCGAGCGTGGCCAGCGTCCGGCCGTGGAAGCTGCGCTCGATCGTCACGATCCGATGGCACTCGGGCCCTCCGCGTACGCGGCCCCAGGCGCGCGCGAGCTTGATGGCCCCCTCGTTGGCCTCCGCCCCCGAGTTGGCGAAGAAGACCTTGGCGCCTCCGCCGAAGAGCGCGACCAGCGCCTCGGCCAGCTCGGAACGGTGCTCGACGTGGTAGAGGTTCGAGGTCTGGACCAGCCGCGTCATCTGCCGGCACACCGCCTCGGCGACCCGCGGGTGCGCGTGGCCGAGGTTCACCGATCCGATGGCGGCCACGAAGTCCAGGTACTCGCGCCCGTCGTCGCCGGTCAGGCGCATCCCGTGCCCGCTCGCGAAGAGCACCGGCTTGCGCGCGTAGGTGGGCATGTGGAACGACGCGTCCAACGCCGCGGTCCGCTCGTAGGCGGCGCCCATGTCTACGACACCGCCTCGGCCGGAGCGCCTTCCGCGCCCTCGTTCAGCGTGATCATCGTGCCGACGCCCTCGTCGGTGTAGACCTCGAGCAGCAGCGCGTGCGGGATGGTGCCGTTGAGGATGTGTGCGCGACCCACGCCGGCTCGCAGGGCGAGCGTGCATGCCCTGACCTTCGGGATCATCCCCGAGGTCAGCTCCCCGGCCGCGATCATCTCCTCGGCCTCGGCGAGCGTGAGCGCGCTGATGAGCGACGCCTTGTCGTCGAAGTCCCGGTACAGACCGTCCACGTCCGTCAGGAAGATGACCTTGTCGCTCCCGAGCGCCGCGGCCATCTCGCTTGCGACGATGTCGGCGTTGATGTTGAAGCTGCCGTCCTCGCCGGCACCGACGGAGGCGATGATCGGCACGAAGCCGTCCTCTATGAGGTTCGCCACCACCGTGGTGTCGACCGAGGCGACCTCCCCTGCGCGCCCGAGCTCGGCCGAGACCTGCCGCCCGCGGATGAGGTTGGCGTCGTCCCCGGCGATCCCGACGGCGAGGCGCCCGTGCGAGTTGACCGCCGCGACGAGCTCCTTGTTCACCTTGCCTACGAGCACCATCTTGACGACCTCCATGGCTTCCGGCGAGGTCACGCGCAGACCGCCGACGAACTCGACCGGAAGACCGAGGCGCTCCATGTAGGCCGTTATGTCAGGACCCCCTCCGTGCACGATCACGGGGTTGATGCCGACGAGCTTCATGAGCACGATGTCGGACGCGACGGACTCCCGCAGCTCCGGGTCGGTCATCGCCGCGCCACCGTACTTGATGACGACCGTCTTCCCCCAGGTCCGCTTGATGTAGGGCAGCGCCTCCGTGAGCGTCCGCGCCTTGTCGAGCAGGTCGATCACCGCAGGGCCTCCTCGCTGCTCTGAGACGGCTTCAGCCGGTCGTACTCGGCGTTGATGCGCACGTACTCGTAGGACAGGTCGCAGGTCAGCGCCGTGAACTCCTCTCGGCCGACGTGCAGGTCGACGAGTATCTCGACCTCTTCGCCGGCCAGCGCGGAGGCCGCCTCCTCGGCGTCGAAGGGCACACCGGCACCGGCTTTCGCCGTCGTCACACCGCCGAAGACGACCTCGATGGCCGAGGCGTCCACGCGCGCCCCGGAGGCTCCAACGGCGGAGACGACGCGGCCCCAGTTCGGGTCGCCGCCGAAGAGCGCGCACTTCACCAGCGGCGACTCCGCCACGGCCATGGCTGCGAGCCGGGCGTCCGCCTCGCTCGCCGCGCCCCGGACGCGCACCGCGGCTGTCTTGGTGGCACCCTCGCCGTCGCGCACGATCATCCGAGCCAGCTCGCGGCACGCGTGCAGGACCCCCGCGGCGACCGCCTCGTGCGCGAGGCCGCGGGGCCCTATCGGCTCGCCGCCCGCCGCGCCGTTGGCCATGAGAAGCGCCATGTCGTTGGTCGATGTCTCACCGTCGACCGTGATGCGGTTGAAGGTGGCGTCCACGGCCGCCCGCAGCGCCGCGTCGCACGCCTCCGGGGTCAGAGGCGCATCCGTGGTGACGAAGGCGAGCATGGTGGCCATGTCCGGGCGGATCATGCCCGAGCCCTTCGCCATCCCGCCGATCGTGTAGCGCCTCCCCTGTGCCTCGACGCTCACGCCCGTCTGCTTGGGGAAGGTGTCTGTGGTCATGATCGCCTCGGCTGCGGCGTCGCCGGTGGCGTTGTCGAGCCCCGCGGCCGCGGAGCGGATGCCCGGAAGCAGCATCTCCATGGGCAGGGGAACGCCGATGACCCCGGTGGATGCGACGGCGACGTCCGTGGGCTGCACCTGGAGCGCCTCGGCGGCCTCGCGCGCCATCGAACGCGCGTCGGAGATGCCGCGCTCGCCGGTGCACGCGTTGGCGTTGCCCGCGTTGCCGACGACCGCGCGAAGGGTCCCGTCGAGCAGGTGCTCACGCGTGACGCGGATCGGCGCGGCGACCACCGCGTTGCTCGTGTAGACCGCGGCCGCCGAACACGCGCGCTCGCTCGCGAGCAGCGCCACGTCGCGGCGGCCCGAACGCTTCAGGCCCGCGCATACGCCGGAGGCCAGGAAGCCTCTCGGCGCCGTCACCCCGCCCTCGGCGTACGCCATCCCCAGGTCCTCGTCCACGTCTCCCCTTCCGTTCCGCTCCGGCCCCGGTCGCGCCCGACGGCACTAGACCACCGGGACGGGCGTCATCAGCCCCTCGGTCTCGGGCAGACCCAGCGCGAGATTGGCGCACTGGACCGCCTGGCCCGACGTGCCCTTCACCAGGTTGTCGATCGCGCAAGCCGCTATCAGCACGCCGGCTCGCTCGTCGACGGCGAGCCCGACGTGGGCCCGGTTGCTCCCCCGCACCTCGAGGGTGGAGGGCATCCGCCCGTCGGGGTGCACGGTGACGAACGGCTCGGAGGAGTACGACGAGTAGGCCTCGCGAACCTCCGCCGCCGTCACGCCGGGACGCAGCGGCACGTAGACCGTCGAGAGCAGGCCGCGCGTCATCGGCACGAGGTGCGGCGCGAACGCCGCGCGCACCTCGACCCCTGCCGCCGCGCTCAGTCCTTGCTCGATCTCGGGGGTATGCCGATGGGACGCCACGCTGTACGGCGCGGCCGACTCGTTCACGGCGGGGAAGTGCGTCGCCGACCCGGCTCCGCGCCCCGCTCCCGACACGCCGGACTTGGCGTCCACGGTCACCCTGTCGCCGTCGAGCAGTCCCGCCTGCAGCGCGGGCGCGGCGGCTATGAGGGTCGCGGTCGGGTAGCAGCCCGGGCAGGCCACCAGCGTGGCGCCGGGCAGTCCCGAGCGGTCCAGCTCCGGCAGCCCGTAGACCGCCGAGGAGAGCAGCTCGGGCACCTCGTGCCGGACGCCGTACCACCGCTCGTACGCGGCCGCGTCCTTGAGTCGGAAGTCCGCCGACGCGTCCACGACGGTGACGCCGGCGGCGAGCAACCGAGGAGCGATCGCCATCGCCGCGGTGTGCGGCACCGCCAGGAAGGCCACCTGAGCGCGAGCGGCGACCGCCTCGGTGTCGGGCTCGACGAGGACGAGGTCGGTCAGGCCGGTGAGCGCCGGATAGAGCTCGTCCAGGCGCCGGCCGGCGTCGGCGCCCGAGGTGACGACGACCGGACGCATCGTTGGGTGGGCGAGCAGGAGCCGCACGAGCTCGATGCCCGCGTAGCCGGCCGCTCCTATGACCGCCACATCCGTCATCACAGCTCCGTACCGTTCCAGTGGTAGCGGAACTATACTACTCTAGAGTATATCGGTCAAACAATATGCGAAATGAAGGAGAGTATGACGTTCTCTATCCCGCGGAGCCGAGCCCGGCCGTCAACCCCTCAACTCGCCGCCGACGGCGGCGGAGACCTTGCGCACCACCTTGTCGTGCAGCGGGCGCACCTCGTCGTCGGTGAGCGTTCGGTCCGTGGCCTGGTACGTCAGCGAGAACGCGACGCTCTTGCGTCCCTTCGGCACGCCCGCCCCCGTGTAGACGTCGAAGAGGCGCGCGGAGCGGAGCAGGTCACCGCCGGCCGAGAGGATGGCCTTCTCGATGCGCTCGGCCGTCACCTCGACCGGGACGACGAGCGCTATGTCCAGCATCACTCCGGGGTAGCGCGGGATCTCCCCGTACGTTCGCGAGCGCGTGGCGACCTTGAGGAGCTGCGGCACGGACAACTCCAACGCGACCACGGGCGCGGCTGCCTGGAACGCGGCGAGCACCTCGGGGTGCACCTCGCCCAACCAGCCCACTACGTCGCCGTCGGCGACCACGTGAGCCGCCCGGCCCGGCTGCAGCCACGGCAGCTCCACGACGCCCTCGGGCGCGCGAAAGCGCCGGCGCCGCACGCCCAGCTCCTCGGCGAGCGTGGCGATGACACCCTTGCCGTCGAAGAAGTCCAGCGGGACGGCCGGGTCGTTCCAGCTCGGCGGGTTCCATCGCCCCGCCAACACCGCGCCCAGCGTCTCGCGCTCCTTGGGAAGCTTACGGCCCTCGGCGGTCACGAAGACCCTCCCGATCTCGAAGAGCTGCACGTCCTCCACCCCTCGGCGCTGGTTGTAGCTCACCGATCGCAGCAGGTTGCCCAGCAGCGTCGTCCGCATCACGGCCTGTTCTGCGGACATCGGGTTCGTTATCGCGACGGGGACCTCTCCCGGACCGAGCGCCATCCTCAGGCGACCGAGGTCCTCCGCCGAGGTGAACGCGTAGGTCATCGTCTCGTTCAGGCCCGCGGCGCGCATCGCGAACGTGATGCGCCGCCGCCACGTCTGCTCGTCGCTGAGGCCTCCGACGTGGCCCCGGCCCGTCGGCAAGGTGCCCGGCACGCGCTCCATGCCCCACACGCGCACGACCTCCTCCACGAGGTCGATCTCGCGCTCCACGTCGGGCCGGTAGGTGGGTACCGTGACCCGCAGAGTCTCGCCCTCCGCCACCACTCCCATACCGAGCCTGCCGAGGACGGAGGCCACCTCGTCGCCCGGGATGTCCACGCCGAGGACCACCTTGAGCCGCGGCAACCGCAGCGGCAGCTCGAGGGGCATCGCCACGGCCGGGTATGCGTCGACCACGCCCGGCGCCACCTCGCCGTCGGCGACCTCGGCGATGAGGGCGGCCGCGCGGTCCGCGGCCGCCGCGCAGCCGTTGGGGTCGACGCCCCTCTCGAACCGCAGCGACGCCTCGGAGATGAGGCCGAGCGAGCGGCTGGTACGCCCGACGGAAGCCGGCTTGAAGGCGGCCGACTCCAGGAGCACGTCGCTCGTGCCCTCGGTGACCTCGGTCTCGGAACCCCCCATCACGCCCGCCAGCGCCACGGCGCCCTCGGGGTCGGCGATGACGAGCGTCTCCGGCGAGAGCGCGCGGTCCTGCCCGTCCAGCGTCGTGAGGCGCTCTCCCTCACGCGCCCGTCGCACGACTATCGCAGCCCTGCCCCCCGAACGCCCGATGGTGCCGGCGTCGAAGGCGTGCAGCGGCTGCCCGAGCTCGAACATGACGTAGTTGGTGACGTCGACGACGTTGTTGATCGGCCGGGCGCCCGCGGCCAGCACCCGGTCCGCCAGCCACTTCGGGGACGGGCCCACCTTCACACCGCGGATGAGGCGCGCCGCGTAGCGTGGGCAGAGCGCCCCATCCTCGATCGTGACGCCCACGGCCTTCTCGGCGGGATCGCCCGATTCCTCGGGGACCGACGCGGGCCACTGCGCCGGCACGCCGAGGACCGCGCCGATCTCCCGGGCCACTCCCGCGATGCTCAAGCAGTCGGGCCGGTTCGGCGTGATCTCGAGCTCGACCACGCCCCGGCGCGTCCCCAGGTACTCGGAGAGGTCCGCGCCGACAGGGGCGTCGGGCGGCAGGATGAGCAGCCCGGACGCCTCCCCGGGGAGGCCGAGCTCGGGCGCGGAGCACATCATGCCCTCGCTCTCGACGCCGCGCAGCTTCGCCCGCTTGACGGACACCCCTCCGGGGAGCGTGGTGCCGGCCGGCGCCACGGGCACGAGATCGCCCTCGGCGAAGTTCGTGGCGCCGCACACGATGTGCAGCGGATCGCCCGTACCCACGTCCACCTCGCAGTAGCTCAGCCGGTCGGCCCGCAGGTGGGGCCCGCACGAGAGAACGCGGCCCACGAGGACGCCCTCGAGGTACTCGCCGGTCACGTGCACCGCCTCCACCTTGGTGCCCGTCATGTCGAGGCGGTCCACGAGTTCCTCGAGGGGCACGTCGACACGCACGAGCTCCCGCAGCCACTCAAGCGGAACGAGCATCCGTCCTCCTACCAGATGGGCCGGGGCGCCGGGGCCCCGGCGGAGCCTCAGAACTGCCGCAGGAACCTCATGTCGCCCTCGACGAGCATCCGCAGGTCGGGGATGTCGTAGCGCAGCGCGGCGATGCGCTCCACGCCCATGCCGAAGGCGAAGCCGGTGTGGCGCTCCGGATCCACGTTCACGAACCCGAAGACGTTGGGGTCGACCATCCCGCAGCCCATGATCTCCAGCCAGCCGGTGTTGCCGCAGAACCGGCATCCCGAGCCGGCGCATATGCCGCACGAGACGTCCACCTCGGCGGAGGGCTCGGTGAACGGGAAGAAGTGCGGCCGGAAGCGCGTCACCCGGTCGGGACCGAACATGGCCTTGCAGAACGCCTCCAGCGTGCCCTTGAGGTCGGCGAAGGTGACGCCCTCGTCGACGGCCAGCCCCTCGATCTGCGTGAACTGCGGCAGGTGGCTCGGGTCCGGGACGTCCCGACGGAACACCTTCCCCGGAGCCACTACGTAGACAGGCGGTTCGACCTGCTCCATCACCCGGATCTGCACCGGGCTCGTCTGGGTGCGAAGCAAGACGTCGGACTCTCCGGCCACCGCCGCCCTCACCCCGGACATGTCCTCGACGTAGAAGGTGTCGGCGAGGCCGCGGGCAGGGTGGTCGGGCGGCGTGTTGAGAGCGGTGAAGTTGTAATAGTCCAGCTCGACCTCGGGACCTTCGGCGATCCGGTAGCCGAGGCCGACGAAGAAGTCCTCTATCTCCTCGGCGATAGCGCTGATGAGGTGCCTGTGGCCGACGGGGCGACGGCGTGCCGGAAGCGTCACGTCCACGGACTGCTCGGAGTACCTGCGCTGCAGCGCCTCGGCTTCCAGCACCCGGCGCCTGCTCTCCAGCGCCGTCTCGAGCGCCTGGCGCACCTCGTTACCCGCCTTGCCGGCCGCCGGCCGCTCCTCGGCGGGCAGCGTGCCGAGCCCGCGCAGCACGCCGGTGAGGGAGCCCTTCTTCCCCAGCAACGCCACCCGGGCCGCATCGAGCGCGCCGAGGTCGGGCGCCGAGGCGATCGCCTCCAGCCCGCCCCGCTCCAGCTCCTTCAGGTCCTCCACGATCGACATGCGGACTCTCCCGTCGTGCTCCCGGTCCAAGAGAAAGGGAGCCGCTCCCGTCCATCCAAGGACGGGAGACGGCTCCCGCGGTACCACCCTGGTTGGCCCCGCTCGCGCGGAACCCGCTCCCATCGCAGGAGGAAGGCCTCCTACGCCGCCCTCTCGTGCGGCCGGCCCTGTATCGGGGGCTCCGGCTCCCCTACTCGCGCGCCGGCCCTGACCGGCCGGCGCGCCTTCAGTTCGCGGCTGCTGGAGTGAACCGCCGGCGCCGGCCGCCGGGACCCTCCCAGTCTCGGGGTCCCTCCCTGCAGGCGGCCCGTCGGAGCCGGCGCATCTCCGTCATCGCCTCTGGCTATCGAGTTGACCTGGGAGTGTACCACCACGCAGCGAGGCAAGGAAGTGCGCGGCCCGCCCCGCGGGCAGGACCGCGACGCATACGCCGAGCACCCGCTCTCGGGGCACCGGGTCCAGGTCGGGAACGGGATTGGCGTCCCCGCGTGTCTCGAACCGGCCGTCCGGCAGCTCCCGGACGATGCGGTGCAGCACGCCGCCGGGCCACCCCTCCTTGTCGAAGAGCACGATGTCTCCCGGCCCCACGCCACGTGCCCCCTGGCGTAATACGCAGACGTCTCCCGGGAGCAGGGCTGGAGCCATCGAGCCCCCTCGGACCGTTCGCAGGCTCCACGGACCGGCCGTCATGGCGAGCCCCATCAGGACCCCGGGCAGGAGCGCGGCAGCGCGTGCGAGACGCCGGCGGTGGCGGACGACTTCGGCCATCAGCGCGACTGCTCCGCGTCGACGTAGACGGTGACCTTGCAGTAGTCGCCGGCCAACGAGTTGCCGGCCTCGGCCGGGAGCCCGAGAGCGAAGCGCATCTCGGCTCGCCTCCCCGGCTGCAGTGCCACGGGTGCGGTGCGCAGCGTGGAGAGCGGCCCGTCGTAGAGCACGGCGTCGCCTTCGGTCACCCGGCACGTGAGGGCGTTGAAGAACTCAGTGATCCCCGCCTTCTTCGCCAGGGTGACGACGACGTTGACCGGCAGGTCACCGTCATTGGCGACGTGCAGCGGCCGCACGGCGGTCGTGCCCGGTGCGAGGCCGTCCACGCTCAGGGCGGCGGTCGGCTCAGCCGAGACCTTGACGATGCCGGCCCGGATGATGTTGTCGGGTACCTGCGCCTGGCCGGTGAAGTACGCTCCGGCACCCAGCGTCAGCGCGAGCAGGGCGGCGCAAGCGGGCAGGATCCAGCGTCTCATTCCGATCTCCCCTCGGTAGGTGCCGTCCGAGGGGTGGACGGCGGCTCCATTCGATGCCGCGGCGCCGCCGATGATGACGGCCGGCCCTTACCGGGTTCCTACCGGCCTCTATCCCCCCCTTTGCCGCCCGCAGTCCTTCAGCGACGGGCCCGCCACATCGACAGGAAGATGGACAGGAAGAACCAGACCCCGATGCCCGCGGCGCCGAACAGCATCACACCGGAGACCCACAGGAACCACCCCGGCAGCTCGGCCGTGCGCAGGATGAGCGAGAACCCGACCACGAAAGCGCCGATCACGACCGCGAAGGCCAGCCGGTTCACCATCTCCCGAAGCTGCTCGACGATCCGATCGAACCCCTCGGGGCGCACCTCGACGCCGAGCTCCCCGTCGGCCGCTCGCCGCATCAGGCGGTTGAGCGACTCGGGGAGGTCCATGAGCAGGCGGTTCATGTGCCGTAGCGACCGCGCGAGGGCTCGCCCGACGTTGGCAGGGGCGAAGCGCTCCCTCGCCACGCGCGCAGCGAAGGGGCGAGCCGCGTCGACGACGTTGAACTCGGGGTCGAGGGCCACGGCGACGCCCTCGAGCGTGGCGAACGTCGTGATCAGCAGCGTGAGCTCGGAAGGCACGCGCAGGCGCGCCTCGTAGACCACCCGCATGACCTCGTACGCCACGACTGAGATGCGCACCTCCCCCAACGCGGACTCGAAGTAGCGGGCGTACATGCGGGCGATCGCGCTGTCCAGGATCTGCCGGTCCGTCTCCCTGTCGGCCACGCCGATCTCCAGAAGCAGGTCCGCGACCTCGCGCTCGTCACGGTCGATCAGCGCGAGGAACAGGTCCGCGAACCGCGTGCGCATCCAGGACGAGACCGTGCCCATCCGGCCGAAGTCCGTGAACCCCAGGTCCCCCTCGGGGGTGACGATCAGGTTGCCGGGATGGGGGTCGGCGTGGAAGAAGCCGTCCTCGAACATCTGCTTGAAGTACGCCGAGGTCCCCCTTCGCGCGATCTCCGCCGGCTCGAACCCCGCCGCTCGAAGCGCCTCGACGTCGTCGACCTTGATGCCGCGCAGGCGCTCCAGCGTGAGGACCCGCCGCGACGTCCGCTCCCAGTCCACCGCCGGCACGCGCACCCCCGGGTACCCCCGGAAGTTCTCCCGGAACCGCTCGGCGCTGCGGGCTTCGCGCAGGTAGTCGAGCTCTCCGCTGAGCACGCGCTCGAACTCCTCGGCATTCTCGACCAGGCCGTACCGCCTCCCCCAGTGCGTCGCGCGCTCGGCGAAGGCCGCCTGCTGGTGGACGATGTCGAAATCCGCCCGCATGACGGCGGCGATCCCGGGGCGCTGCACCTTCACCACGACATCCGAGCCGTCGGGCAGGACCGCGACGTGGACCTGGCCGATGGAGGCCGCTGCGATCGGCTCCGGGTCGAAGACGGCGAACAGCTCGGTCAGGGGAGCGCCGAGGTCCTCCTCGATCACCGCTCGCACGCGCTCGAACGCCACGGGCGTCACGTCGTCCTGGAGCTTGACGAGCTCGGCCAGGAACTCCGGCGGGACGAGATCGGGCCGCGTCGACAGGAGCTGACCGATCTTGACGAACGTCGGGCCGAGCCGCTCCAGCACCCGGCGCGCGCGCTCCTCCACGGACGCCGTGAGGTCGCGCCGACGGCGCAGGCGGGGGACGAACCGGGAGAACCCGGCCTGTGCCGCGAGGTACTCGAATCCCTCGTCGAACAGGACCGCCGCGATCTCCCGGTAGCGCCTCAGGTTCCCGTGTCGGAGAAGGCTCGGCATCGCGGGGGCCGAGGAGCGGCGTCTACGGTGCCATGTCGGGAGGCAGGTCGCCGGAGGGCTGCTCCGGGGCCTCCAGCACGTGGGCCTCGGTCTCCTCGGCGCGAAGGGCGGCGATCGCCGCCTCGAGACGCCGGACGTCTTCCTTGGTGGCGACATCGGCCTGCATCAGCAAGCTCCTGAGCTCCTCGCGCACCGCGTCTCGGATCGCGCTCCTCTCCCGGGTGCCGCGGTCGCGCATCTTCTCGACGACCTCGCGCGCCTCCTCGCGGCTGACGCGGCCGCGGTCCACGAGGTCCTCCACCGTCTTGTCGACCTTCTCCCTCGTGTAGGACGCGACCCCGAGTCCGAACAGGAACGCCTGCTCCATGAGGTCCATGACGCCTTCCCGCTTCTCCATCATGCGACACCTCCGCGACGGCTCTCGGTCATGCGCGGGCGACGGCATGAGGAGCGGCCACACGGTTCGGCCACGCCCGCTAGCAGGAGTATCACCGAAAGGGGGACGGCTCTACCAAAAGGAGAAGCCCCGGGAACGCGGGCCCGGGCACGATCGGCGCAGCAGCCGGCACGGCACGCCGCTACGCGGTCAGCTTCTCCTTTGCGAGCTCGACGAGCTTGGCGAAAGACGCCGGGTCGTTGACCGCCATGTCGGACAGCACCTTGCGATCCAGACCCACCTCGGCTCTCTTCAGCCCGTTCATGAAGGTGGAGTACGACATACCGTTCACGCGGGCGCCCGCGTTGATGCGCGCGATCCATAGCCGGCGGATCTCGCGCTTCTTGTTGCGGCGGTCGCGGTAGGCGTACTGCAACGAGTGCTGGACCTGCTCCTTGGCCACACGATAGCTGCGGCTCTTCGCGCCGTAGTACCCCTTCGCCCGACCCAGGACGGTCCGGCGCTTCTTCTTCGCGCTGACCGCGCGTTTGACCCTAGGCATCGTCTATCACTCCTCGTGGTGTCGGAGGGGGCGCTATCGTCCGAGAAGCCGCTTGACGCGCGGCTCGTCCGCCGGCGCCACGAACGAGTCCTGGCGGAAGCCGCGCTTACGCTTAGGGCTCTTCTTGGTGAGGATGTGGCTGGAGAACGCGTTGCCGCGCCTGATCTTCCCGGTCCCGGTCAGCTTGAAGCGCTTCGCGGACCCCTTGTGCGTCTTCATCTTCGGCATCGCGGTGCTCCTCTTCTTCGCGCCGGGCCCGTCACTGCGGTGCCGACTTCTCGACGGTCTCGGCCTCCGACGACCCGTCGCTTCCGCCGCCCTCGGCCTTGGCCTCCTTGGCCGGCTCCTTCTTGACGGGCTGCAGCAGCATGTGCAGGTTGCGCCCTTCGAGCTTGGGGTCGCTCTCGATCGTGGCCAACTCCGCGACCTCCCCGGCGAGCCGCTCGAGGATCTCGAGTCCCCGCTCGGGATGGACCATCTCCCTGCCCCTGAACATGATCGTGACCTTGACCTTGGCACCCGCCTCCAGGAAGCGCACCACGTGGCGTTTCTTCGTCTCGTAGTCGTGCTTGTCGATCTTGGGGCGGAACTTTATCTCCTTGACCTGTACCGTCGTCTGGTGCTTGCGCGCGCGCTTCGCCTTGATGTCCTGCTCGTACTTGTACTTGCCGTAGTCCATGATCCTTGCCACCGGCGGGTCGCCGGTGGGCGCGACCTCCACCAGGTCCAGGTTCTGGTCGTCGGCGATACGCTGGGCGTCCTCCGTCGCGAAGATCCCGAGTTGGGACCCGTCTACGCCGATGAGACGCAACCGCGGCGCCCGGATCCGCTCGTTCACGCGAGGCTCGTTGTTTATGGCATCCACCTCCGCCTTGGATCTCGGCCGCCTCGGATAGCGGCCTGACTAGAAAGAATCCCGGCGGCGCTCGCGCACCACCGGGTCGTCGGACGGAGGTACCGGGACGGCCCCCCTTGGCTCCTCTTCGACCAGGCAGCTGCGCCGCGCGCGCCGCTCAGGTGGGGACCGCGCATCGGCGGCAGCTGAAGGGGTCCCGCTTGGCTCCTATTCGATTGGCTGGCAGAGTATACCCGCCGGTACGTCCCGTGTCCAACGACCCGCGCCGCGGGATCGCGCCTCATCGCGACCCCGCCAGCTGCCTCTCGAA